>DUOU01000072.1 GCA_012838685.1 Bacteroidota bacterium
GCCAAAGTGGAGGTCCAATCGTTCCTGCCGGTAAATGTCAGGAAGAGATAGTTATTATATCCAAAGGTGAAATCTCCAAAAACACCCAGGTTTCTTTCTGTTCTCGCATCGGGCGTAATTGTTGGAGTACCCGTACCATTTGATATATCCCAGAAATCGGGAATACTCAAGTTATTTACGCTTATCGTAGTCTGACGTAAATCAAACGAATAGGTCGATGTTCCTAAAATACTTTTTAGAGTAAAGTCTCCGTAACTGAAATTACCGGTTAACATGAAATCGGTAGTATAGGCGGATTGCTGGAATTCAAATGTATCTAGGAAAGAGGTAATATCGGACATTGAAGATTTCAAAACCGGGTCATACTCAAAAGCTTCCCTCCAGTTTTCCCCATCACCCCAAACGTTATTTACGGAAGCCCTTCCGGTAAAGTTCAACCAGTCAGATATATCCCATGACAAAGATACGTTGGCGTTGAGTCTGCTCGTCCTGTCTTGGTTCCTTGCCTGGTCTATCATTACGTAAGGATTTTCATAATATGCGTTGTAATACCCGTTCGGAGAAGAATAAAGGTCATTTTCCCAGTCTCTGTAATTTGACAACGGGATATTGTTGGGAGTATTTAATATGAACCAGTACAATGGACGATCCTGTGTTCCCAACGCATCGCCTACTACATCGGTTTTATCGGTGAAAAAGCTGGAATTAACAGCCAATTCAACGTCTCCTATTTTCTTTGTGGCGTTTACCCTGAAGGTATTCCTGCTGTACACATCTTTTGGAACAATACCTTTGTTGCCTTGCTGGCCTATTGAAAGATAAAAACTGCTTCCCTGGCCACTACCGCTCATATATACGGTATTGCTCAGGTTATGTCCCACATCATAGAAATCGCGAAGGTTATTGGCAACGGGTGCATAGGGAACCTCCTGATAGGTGCCATCTTCAAAAGTAGGGCCTATCTGGCGGATAAGACCATCAAATCTTGGTCCCCAGTTACAGTTTTCATAAGGAATATACTGTCCTTCCCATCCTACACCATATTCACTTTGGAATTTAGGCATATAGGCTACTTTTTCGGACATATAGGAACTGTTCACCCCTATTGTGAATTTCTGTCCTGCTTCACCTCTTTTGGTTGAGACGATTATAGCGCCGTTACCGGCTTTTGAACCGTAAAGAGCGGCAGCTGTAGCTCCTTTAAGAACGTTTACATCAGCAATGTCGTTTGGGTTAAGATCATCAAAAGCGGCAATTGATGAAATTGCTCCGTCAATGACCACCAGGGCCTGGTTGCCCGATGTAATGGACCTAAAGCCCCTTAATACAATTTGTGTGTTGGGGTTAACCCCGTGATCCTGAACGTTGATCTGGAGACCCGCGACCTTACCGGCGAGAGCACTGGTAGCTCTTGTTGGTTGGGCGACAGCCAAATCATCTGATCCAATTTTTTGGGTCTGGTAGGTAATCTCCCTTTTCTCCCTTTGGATACCAAAAGCAGAAACAACAACCTCCTCCAAACCTATGGCCTCGGATTCAAGTACACAATTAACTACTGAACGTCCGCCTATCTCAACCTCTTGCGTCTTCATTCCAATAAAGGAAAAGACCAAAGTTGTCGCATCATTTGGAACATTCGGTAAGGAATAATCTCCATTAATATCTGTAATGGTACCTATAGTGGTTCCCTTTACATAGACAGATACGCCTATCATCTCCCCGGCTGATTCGTCAGCTGGAGTAACCGTACCTGTAATCACTCTTGTTTGTGCCGATAGACTTAGGACGCCTACACCAACAAACAAAACAAATAGCAGTAGTAGTTTCTTCATGCTATAAAAATTTAGGTTTTTATTTAACTATGCAAAATTAATCTTTTTTTAACAAATTGTTAATAACATATTAATATTTATGAATATCCTGAATAAATTTTCAAAAACTCCTTTCTTTTATACAATACGCTGATTATCAATATTTTTCTCAATAATTAATGTAAATTATTGACTTTCTGTTGCTTGAGTCCGCAAAAAATCACATTAAAATACTAATGGTATGTGTCAAGATCATTAAAAATTGAACCAAAAAAAGTGTAGACCCCGAAAAAACGATCCTAAAAACAAAAAAAGGATAATTACGTTGAAAAAGAGTCTCGAACCGAGATTTTAACAAACTTTCTTAACTATTCCTCTTTATCTTGCCGGACTCCAGATCCTTACCCACAATGGACAACTCTTTGTAGACATCCTTGCCAAAAGCCCTGATAATAGCCTCTTTCAGGAAAACATAAACAGGTATCCCCTCTTTTGCTCCCCGTTTCCTGGCGGATTCACAGGTATCGGCGACCCGATAATTAACGGCGGTAATGTTGGAAAATTTCTTCACTCTTATGGGAAACAGTTGGCATGAAACAGGTTTACGAAAATCGATTTTTCCCTGGGTCCAGGCTTTCTCTATAGCACAAAGCCATATTTTACCTTCTAATACCGCATATGCGCACTCCCCTTGATCTCCTACCAATGGGGTCACGATATCCCCATCGCTGTCCACCATGCTCGTACCCCGTTCTTCAATGGCTTTAATGCCTTCTTCTCCAAGGTACTCTTTGACTACAGGAAATATATCCGATAAAATAACCGATTCCTCTTTGCTCAAAAACGCGCCGGAGTAACCTTCCACGCAACAGTTGCCGTGGCAAGACTCCAGATCGCACACAAACTTTTTTTCCAGTATATCCATACTGAATATGTAATCACCTATCTGTATCATAATATCGCGTAAACGAACAGGTTGACCCAAAAAGCCGACTCATGCTCAATTCAAGATTATTCTCCTATCAAAACTTTTCCGGTCATATCTTTCGGAATGTCGATACCCATGATCGTCAGCAATGTGGGCGCCACATCGGCGAGAACGCCGTCATTTACCTTTTTATAATCATCGCTCACCAAAATACAGGGCACAGGGTTCAAAGAGTGCGCGGTATTTGGGGAGCCGTCTTCGTTAACGGCATTATCGGCATTGCCATGGTCGGCTATTATCATCATATCATAGCCATTGGCCCCAGCGGCCGCGACAACTTCTCCAACACACTCATCAACAGCCTTAACAGCTTTTTCAATGGCCTGGTAAACCCCGGTGTGGCCCACCATATCCCCATTGGCGAAATTCAGACATATAAAATCATATTTGCCCGTATTTACCGCTTCAACAACCCTATCCTTCACTTCATAAGCGCTCATCTCGGGTTTCAGGTCGTATGTGGCGACTTTGGGCGATGGCACCAATATCCTGTCCTCATTATCGAATGGGGCCTCCCTGCCACCGGAAAAGAAAAAGGTAACATGGGCATATTTTTCGGTTTCGGCTATCCTGAGCTGTGTTTTTCCGGCCGCGGCCAACACTTCACCGATCGTGTTGTCGACATTTTCTTTTGGATATATTATATGCAGTCCCTTAAATGTGGCATCGTATGGGGTCATTGTACAGTAATAGAGAGGAATGGTCTTCATGCCATTCTCGGGCATATCCTGTTGGGTAAGCGCTATGGTAAGCTCCTTGGCCCTGTCATTCCTGAAATTGATAAAAACAACCACATCTCCCTTTTTAAGGGTTCCCAGGGGTTTTCCGGCATCGTCCACGACAACAATTGGTTTCATGAACTCATCGGTTACCCCTTCGGAATAAGATTCCCGTATCGCCTCCACAATATCGGTAGTAGCCCTTCCTTTGCCAGAGACAAGAAGATCGTAAGCAACCTTGATCCTCTCCCATCTTTTATCCCTGTCCATAGCGTAATAACGGCCTATAAATGAAGCTACTTTTCCGTTGGATGTTTTGAGGTGGTCCAACAACTCTTCCACATACCCCGCCCCACTTTTGGGATCGGTATCGCGTCCATCTCCAAATCCATGGATATAGACCTTGTCCAGTCCATACTCAACTGTCATGTCGCACAGATAGTACAGGTGCTCGTCCAAAGAGTGGACCCCGCCATCCGACAAAAGTCCTATAAAATGGACCTGCTTTCCGTTATCCCTCGCATAGGTGAACGCGTTCACCAGCTCCTTGTTCTTTCTTATCTCTCCGGTGGCGCACTCTTTATTTATTTTCACAAGGTCCTGATAAACAATCCTTCCGGCCCCAATGTTTAAGTGGCCAACTTCCGAATTTCCCATCTGTCCGTCCGGCAACCCCACGTTCTCCCCGCATGTAAGGAGTTTTGAGTTCGGATACTTAGCCTTAAGAGCGTCCATATTGGGAGTAGGCGTCATACATATAACATCAGATTTTGTACAGTCACCTATTCCCCATCCGTCGAGAATCATTAAAAAAGCCTTCTTGCCCATATAATTTACATATTATTATTAACGATAAACAATCTGAATAAACCGCCGCGAAGTTAGTATTATTTTGGCTATACACTACAGATAACGGTTAAAACCAAACCTGTTTAAGTGGTTGATTTGTAGTAATAGCTGGATTATTTCATAGCGTTGACGATTGTCATCGCCACACTCCTGTAATCTCTTATTATTCCTTCAACAACAATATCGGCTTTACCGTAGAACGATTCGCGCGACTCAAGTTTGTTCTTTATGAACTCCAGAAGCTGCCGTTCATCCAACCCCCTTAAAAGCGGCCGTTCAACCTTTCCGCTCACAAGCCGACTCTTTAACTGGCCCGGATTCAGCTTCAGATAAACAACATAACCCGTTGAGAGCATATAATCGATGTTTTCGTTTGAACAGGCTGTTCCCCCACCGGTGGATATCACGCAATTGTTTTTTGCTTCCAGGGCACGCAGGGCATCTGACTCCCTCTTTCTGAAACCGGCCTCTCCCTCCTCGGCAAATATTTCGGGAATAGTCTTGCCTGCGACCACTTCGACATATTTATCCAGGTCTATCGATTCCCAACCAAGTATAGCCGACAATTTTTTGCCTGTCGATGTTTTGCCTGACCCCATGAAGCCTATCAGATATATTTTTTTCTTTTTATCCATAACCATACCTTTTTAAGCCTAATGTGGTTTTATCGGGATCAAACTACCAGTCGAGTGTCATCTGCGAAGGATCGTTATGGGTTGGTTTCGGTTTAATCTCTTCATCGGGGATATTTTCCTCCTCGTCCGAAGTTTTGGACCGTTCAGCGGACTCAATATCGCTCTCTTTCCTCACAATCGGCTCTATTTCCTGGATATTTTCCACCACATAATTGGTCAGGCGTTTTCCTTTGGCCTTGAAACTTTTCACCCCGATGAACTCCGCAACCTCGATGATCTCATTGGCACGGCCGCTGTTCTTCCCCCCAAAACTGATCTCCAGACGGGGGTACTCTACCTCCGTGATGCTTATCAACTTAGACTCCGGAGAGTCCCCTATGAGGGACTGCGGCTTTTCCGACTCTTCCAGGTTAAATCTTTTTACATAGTAATATTGTTGTTCGGCGTCCCAATAAACAACTGAATAGACTTTGGATGGGTTGAATTTCTCTATCAGAAGGATATTCTCCTCAAAGCGTATAGAGAGGTCGAACCCTGTATGTCTGAACGTTCCGTTCTTATAGATTACCAGAATCTTGTCCTCTCCGGCAAACTCTCCCAAATAACGGCCCCTTGAATCCACGTTCAGTCGCATAACCGAATCGTCATACCAGATCTTCCTTCCTCCCAGTGTAGATACCCCCTTTTCCTTGAGGGTTATCTTATGTACCGGGTTCTTGGTGAGTATGTTGCCTATAGAATTCTTTCCCCTTATGGCCAATTCGCTGAAATCAAACTCAAAAACCAGTTTCTTCAACCTGGGCATCGGTTTAAGGTTTACCTTAACAACCTCCGCCTCACCGTTCGGGTTGGCACTGAAATATACTATTCTGGATCCCGGGGTCTCTTTTGTGAGATTATACTTCTTGTCGCGCGTTAGTCCGCTTATAGCGCACCTTTTGACGAAATATGATCCGTTTTTACCATCCTGGTATACTATATTATATATGGTGCGGTTATCATTTTTCAGGAAGACATTCGCGTAGAGGATGTCGGTACCCACAAAAACTTTATCCGATACCTTCGTTATATGGTACTCCCCATCTTTTCTGATTACAAGTATATCATCTATGTCGGAGCAGTCGCATACAAACTCATCTTTTCTCAGGCCTGTTCCAATAAACCCTTCCTTATAATTTGCGTATAATTTCGCGTTGTTGGCTACCACCTTCACGGCTTCAATCGTGTCAAAGCTCCTTATCTCCGTCCTTCTTTCCCTCCCTTTGCCATATTTCTTCTTGATCTGCTTGAAGTAATTGATCGAAAAAGCCACTATATGGTTGAGATGGTTTTGAACCTCCTCAAGCTCTCCTTCCAGATCCTTTATACGCTCATCAGCCTTTTTACTGTCATATTTGGAAATTCTTTTGATCTTTATCTCTGTTAGCTTGATAATATCTTCGCGGGTCACCTCCCTGAACAATTTGGATTTGAAGGGATCCAGCCCTTTGTCGATTGTCTCCAAAACCGACTCCCAGGTCTCGCACTCCTCGATATCCCGATATATTCTCTCCTCAATGAAAATCTTTTCCAAAGATGACATCAGCCACTCCTCTTTCAACTCTCCTCCGCGTATCTCCAGTTCGGTCCTAAGAAGTTCCACCGTTCTGTCCGTTGAGTGCTTCAATATCGCTTCCACGGAGGTAAATGAGGGTTTGTTCCCATCAATCACGCAGGCATTGGGAGAGATTGAACATTCACAATCGGTAAAAGCGTACAAGGCATCGATGGTCTTGTCGGGCGACACTCCCGAAAGCAGATGAACAACGATTTCTACCTTCGAGGAGGTGTTATCGTCAATTTTCCTGATCTTGATTTTCCCCTTATCGTTGGCCCTGATAATCGATTCGATCAGCGAAGTTGTCGTCTTACCGAAAGGCAGTTCGGTTATCACCAGAGATTTTTTATCTATTTTCTCGATTTTGGCCCTGACCTTCACGGTGCCTCCCCTCTTTCCGTCGTTGTACCTGCTAACATCTATCTGGCCACCCGTCGGAAAATCGGGATACAAAGCGAACTCCCTGTTTTCCAGATAGGCTATGGAAGCATCAATAAGTTCGTTAAAATTATGTGAGAGTATTTTCGACGATAACCCAACAGCGATACCCTCAACACCCTGGGCCAACAGTAGGGGAAACTTCACGGGCAACGTCACCGGCTCCCTGTTCCTGCCATCGTATGATAACTGCCATTCCGTTGTTTTCGGATTGAAGACCACCTCCAAAGCGAACTTCGACAATCTGGCCTCTATGTATCTGGGGGCGGCGGCACCATCACCTGTAAGAATATTGCCCCAGTTGCCCTGTGTCTCCACCAAAAGATCCTTTTGTCCGAGTTGTACCAGCGCATCGCCTATAGAGGCATCTCCATGAGGATGAAACTGCATCGAATGTCCGATAATGTTGGCAACCTTGTTGAACCGGCCATCATCCATTCTTTTCATTGAGTGCATAATGCGACGCTGTACCGGTTTAAACCCATCGTTGATGTGAGGTACGGCCCGTTCGAGTATGACATATGAGGCATAATCCAAAAACCAGTTTTGGTACATACCCGACAATGCGGTATCCGAGACAAGAGCGATATGCTTTTGCCTTTCGTCCGAATTCTCGTCATTATCCTGGCCCGTTTTCTCGTCCAGTTCAAATAGATCCAAATCGTCGTCAGCCATCTTTATTTTACCGAATCTTTTTACAAATAGATTTTATAGCACAGGTTGTCAGGCCTCTATCATCTCCTCCTCAACTATATCCTCCTCTACCCTGAGGTTATCAATGATAAACTCCTGCCGTTCCTGTGTGTTCTTTCCCATGTAAAACTCAAGATAACTGGTAATAGTATCATTTTTCCTCATCAATACCGGGTCAAGCCGGATATCTTTGCCTATGAAAAGGCCGAACTCCTTGGGGGATATTTCGCCGAGACCCTTGAATCTCGTTATTTCGGGAGAGGGTCCGAGCTTAGATATGGCCGCTGCCTTTTCTTCGGGAGTATAACAATATATTGTCTCCTTCTTGTTTCTAACCCTGAAAAGTGGGGTCTGCAAAATATATACATGCCCTTTTTTAACCAGATCGGGAAAGAACTGAAGAAAAAAAGTCATCAACAACAACCTGATATGCATACCATCAACATCCGCGTCCGTGGCTATCACCACATTGTTGTACCTTAGGTTTTCAAGCCCCTCCTCAATATTCAGCGCGGCTTGCAACAGGTTAAACTCCTCGTTCTCGTAGACAACTTTTTTTGACAGTCCAAAACAGTTCAGAGGTTTGCCCCTGAGACTGAATACCGCCTGTGTTTCGACATCGCGGGATGTTGTTATTGAACCACTCGCCGAGTCGCCTTCGGTGATGAAAATAGTAGACTCCAGTTTTCTCTCGTCATTCGAGTTATAATGTATCTTACAATCCCTTAACTTCTTGTTGTTCAGGTTTACCTTCTTTGCCCTCTCCCTTGCCAACTTCTGTACCGAGGCAATAGCCTTGCGTTCTTTCTCGGAGTCCTGAATTTTCTTCTGTATTGTTTTCGCTGTTTCAGGATTTTTATGTAGGTAATCATCCAACTGCTTGGCAATGAATCCATTGATAAAATTCCTTACCGAGGGGCCATCAGGACCCATATCCTTGGAACCAAGTTTTGTCTTTGTCTGCGATTCAAAAATTGGCTCCTCAACTTTGATGCTTATGGCGGCTATGATTGACGACCGTATATCCGATGGCTCATAATCTTTTTTGTAAAAATCCCTTATAGTCTTCACTATCGCCTCCTTGAACGCCAACAGGTGAGTACCGCCTTGCGTCGTATTTTGACCGTTAACAAAACTGTAGTAATCCTCTCCGTAATCCTGTCCATGCGTGAAAGCCACCTCTATATCATCTCCTATCAGGTGAACCAAGGGATAGAGCCCCTCTTTGCTCATATTGTCGTTAAGCAGGTCAACCAGTCCGTTTTTGGAGGTAAATCTGTTTCCGTTATAGTTTATAACAAGGCCCGTGTTAAGGTAAACGTAATTCTTGATCATTGAGTCGACATACTCCGATCTGTAAACATATTTGCCAAACATCTTCTCGTCAGGCACAAACAGCACTTCCGTCCCGTTTTCATCATCTGTTTTCCTCAGTGGATGCTCAGCAACCTTCATCCCATACTCAAAATCGGCAACCTTGGCCTCTCCATCGCGAACCGACTTGATGGTAAACTTCGCCGAAAGGGCGTTTACCGCCTTAATGCCCACACCATTCAGACCTACCGATTTTTTGAATGCCTTGGAGTCGTACTTGGCACCCGTGTTCATTTTTGAAGCCACGTCCACCACTTTTCCCAAGGGTATGCCCCTGCCATAGTCGCGTACCCTAACCTCTTTGCCCTCAATGGAAACATCAATTTTCCGTCCATTGCCCATCATATACTCGTCAACGGAATTGTCGAGTACCTCCTTGAGAAGCACATAAATCCCATCGTCCTGCGACGACCCATCTCCCAGCTTGCCAATATACATACCGGGCCTTAGCCTGATATGTTCGCGCCATTCCAGGGTCTTGATATCTTTTTCAGAATATTCCGGTACCGACATATTTTAATGAAATTTCCGCGAATATAGACAAAAAAGGGGGGCGGATTCCCGTGATTTTTCAACAATCAGCCCCATTTTTTCACCAAGAGAGTATCTTTATGGAAGAGAATCAAGCTCTAAGCCAGCTTGTGAATTTTTTAAAATGTGATCAAGTTAACAGATAGTGACTCGATTGACTGGTTAGGCTCGGTTAAAAATATAATCCACTATCGTTTTTGTGGCTCCCGTGTTGTTTTTTATATATTCTCCCGCCGCGCCGGATGCCGCGTTGTATGCGGGCAAATTATCAATCCATCTATCCGCGAGAACTCTGAACTCTTCGTAATCCGAGAAGGAGACGGCACCTCCAACCTCCTTTAATTCAACCGCCTCCCTGAACTTGGAGTGATTCGGCCCAAACATTACCGGAACCCCCCAACAGGCCGCTTCCAGTATATTATGTATCCCCTTTCCGAAACCTCCGCCAATAGCGGCGATCGTCGCGTATCTATAGGCTGATGAGAGCAACCCGATATTATCGATAATCATTACCCTGAAATCCTTCTGCTCATCGGTGTAGGTCGAAAATCTGGCCACCGGGATCTTAAAAAGTCCCGCTAACCTTTCAATATTCGTATGGGAGATCTCATGCGGAGCGAAAACCCACTTCATCTTGAAGGGTTCATTGTTGATATACCTGGCTGTTATAGTCTCATCGCCATGCCAACTGCTTCCACAAAGAAACAATTTTTCATCCCCCCTGAAAGATTCCAGTTTGGGTATATCCCTCGCTTCGGCGGCGATCCTCACCACCCTGTCAAATCTTGTGTCTCCGGCGACAACAACATTTTTAACGGAAATAGTCTTGAGCAGGCTCGCCGAATCGCTATCCTGTACGAAAATAGTGTCGAACTTTTCCAGCATTTTCGCGAAAAAAGTTCCATACCCTTTGAAAAAATGTTGATTTTCGCGGAAAATAGCGGAAATAAGGTAAAGTTTTGTTCCGTTCCTATGGGCGGCATAAATTAAGTTACGCCAAAACTCATATTTGACGATAATCGCTATTTCCGGGTGTACCAGTTCAATGAATTTTTTTGCGTTGGTTGGAGTATCGTAGGGAAGATAACAAATTATGTCGGCTCCCGGATAATTCTTGCGAACCTCGAACCCGGAGGGGGAAAAAAAGGTTATTAGTATCTTATATTCCGGATGGCTTGTCCTGATTTCCTCAATTACGGGCCTTCCCTGTTCAAACTCGCCAAGTGAAGCGCAGTGTACCCATATATATCTGTCATCCGGCTTGATAGCGGCCAACAGCCTCTTTTTCCATCCTCTCCTGCCCTCGACCATCAAACGTGCCTTCCGGTTGAAAATGGAAGCAAAATATATTGATGCCGTGTACAACAATATCCCTATGTTATAAAACAGACCCATATAGTGAAACAATTCGCGAAGTTATCTGTTTTGTTCAACGTTGCTACCGAAAAACGGGGAGATTCAGTTAAAAGTAAAATATTTGATATATTTACGGACCGAAAATCAAGTGCCCTGAAAAGCCTTTGCCAACATTTACAACACTGTTGGCCAAATTATTTTAGAACCGGAATAGGAACGAGTTTTTAGCGATATAGAAATATGATCCGTCTTTTAGCGTTGGTACTGTCTATTATCCTGCTTATGGCAGCCTCATCCATTGCCTTGAGTTTCTTGAAATTCACAAAGTTCCGGTGGTTATCGTGGATTTTCATTTCCGCTGCGTTCGTGTTTATGGCCGTTATCAAGGTAATAGAGTTGTTTGAGTTTTTCCAAAGGAGTCCCTCCTATACCTGGCGGATGATCGAAGAATGGATGGGCGTATTGGTTTCTGTTCTAATAATTGTCGGAGTGATCCTTATCCGCGACATATTCTCCTCGTTGAAAAAAGCCGAAACAGATCGGCAACGATCGGAAAAAAAACTGTTGGCCGCCATAATCAATACGGAAGAAAAAGAGAGAAAAAGATTCGCCAAGGATCTGCATGACGGGTTGGCCCCTTTATTGTCAACCGTTAAGATGTCTCTTTCCGCCCTTACGGATAAAATTGCCGCTTCGCCCGGTGCTGAAATACTTGAAAATACAAACCATCTTGTAAACGAGGCGATAAACACTATTAAAGATATATCGAACAATCTGAGTCCTCATATTTTGGAAAACTTCGGGATAGAAAGTGCCTTGGAAACATTTATTTCAAAGATCAACAAAACAAAAGTCATCGAGATAATATTTAAATCCAATCTGAACGACGAAAGGATAAATTCCGATAAAGAGGTAGTGCTTTACAGGGCGGCATGCGAATTGATCAACAATTCGGTAAAGCATTCGGGAGCTTCAAAAATTGAGATCGATCTCAATCGTCATAAAAAATTTATAACGTTGCAGCTCAGCGACAACGGAAGAGGATTTGATCCGGCTGATCTCAAAAGGAACGACAACAAAGGGATGGGATTATCCAACATTGAGACAAGAGTAAAATCGGTGGAAGGGGTGTTTGTTGTTGAAAGCGCGATAGGCAAAGGAACTACCGCCCTGATAAAAATTGTCGATTAAAAACGAAAAGCTGACATAATGGAAAAAATAAAGATAGTAATAGTTGACGACCACCAGTTATTCAGAAACGGACTTAAAATTCTTTTGAACTCTTTCCGCGAATTTGAGGTTATTGGTGAGGCTTCAAACGGAGTCGAGTTTATTGATGTTATCAAATTTACTTTCCCCGACATTGTACTGATGGATATAAATATGCCCGAGGTTGACGGAATTGAGGCTACCAGAAGAGGTTTGAAACTGAACCCGGATCTAAAGATAATAGCGCTTTCCATGTATGGTGAAGAGGACTATTATTACAAGATGGTCGATTCGGGCGCGAAGGGATTTTTGCTGAAGGACTCCGATATCAACGAAGTCAGGGAGGCCATCCTGACCGTTAACAAGGGGGGCAGCTTTTTTTCCCAGGAACTGCTGCACCATGTGATACAAAAAATTAAGCACAGGGAACAGGAGGTAAAGGCGGCCAACCTTTCCAAAAGGGAAAAAGAGATATTGGAAAAAATCTGCGAAGGACTCTCCAATCAGGAGATAGCTGATGCCCTGTTCATAAGCAAAAGAACCGTAGATAAGCACAGAGCCAACCTTTTAAGCAAAACCAACTCAAAAAACACCGCCAGCCTGATTCTTTACTCAATAAAAAACAAGCTGATCGAGGTCTGATATGTCTGATTTCCACATTCTGGGCAAAAAAGGCGAGGAACTCGCGGCGGAATTCCTAAAAAAAGAGGGTTACACAATATTGGAAAAGAACTGGACCGCCGGAAAACTGGAAATTGATGTTATTGCCCGGAAAGAAGATGAGATAATATTCGTGGAGGTAAAAACCAGGTCGGACAACTATCTGGCAACCCCCGAAAGCGCGGTCAACACAAAAAAACAGAGATCTATAATCTCCGCGGCCAACAGATACCTGAAAAAAAACAGGATAGATATGGAGAGCCGTTTCGACATAATCACATTGGTCAAGGAAAAAGATAACTTTATCATCGATCATATCAAAAACGCCTTCTATCATACCCCATATCTTTAATTAGCATTGGGTTTTTCCAAAAATAAATTTCAACGCACCGACCCCACCATCCAACTTTTTTGTTATTTTCGTCTTTCAAATAACATTCGCGGTGTTCCGCTGTAATTAATATATTGATAATATGAAGCAAAGAATCCTGACAATCATCGTTTTAATGGCACTTACCCTGCCAATGGCGGCCCAGAGAAGAAACAGTGCGCCCCAAGGACCCGAAGCACTGGTCTTCACTACGGAAATAGACCTAAAGGCCACCCCCGTGAAAAACCAGGCATCAACGGGAACCTGCTGGTGTTTCGCGGTAGTCTCCTTCCTTGAGTCCGAACTTCTCAGAACAGGCAAGGGAGAGTATGACCTTTCTGAAATGTTTATCGTAAGAAACAACTATATAGACAGGCTCAAGGATAATTATCTGCGCAGGGGCAACGGCAATCTCGGGCCCGGAAGTTTCGGGCACGACGTTATCAGGGTGTTCGCCAATGACGGTATTGTTCCCGATGAGGTATACACCGGGCTGAATTACGGATCGGAGACACACAACCATTCGGAACTCCAGGCATTTATCGATGCCGTGGCCACCGTTCCCGTCAACAGAAGAACAGAGAGCGATCAGTACCATGAGATAGTCAACTCTATTCTTGACACATACCTGGGCGAATACCCATCCGAATTTACCTATAAAGGGATAAAGTACACGCCAAAAACTTTCGCGGCCAGCCTTGGCCTTGATATGGACAACTACGTTGAGATAACATCCTTCACCCATTGGCCTTTCTATGAATTGGGTGTTTTAGAGGTTCCTGATAACTGGACCATGGACCAACTTTATAATGTTCCGATCGATGAGTTGGTTGAAATTGTGGATTATTCGCTTGAAAATGGTTATACCGTAGCCTGGGACGCCGATGTGAGCGAAACCGGGTTCAACTTCTCCGCGGGAGTCGCCCAACTTATAGCGCCGGCACCCCGTACCGCCTCCCCATCATCAACAGCAACGGAAGTTTCCGGTCCGGTTAGGGTCGAAGAGTTGGATCCCACACAAAAATTCAGACAGGATGGATATGAAACTTTCACTACAACCGATGATCATCTGATGCATATCACAGGTAGCGCCAAAGATCAGTTCGGAGTCAAATATTATAAAACCAAAAACTCCTGGGGAACATCCCGTGGCGGGTTCGAAGGTTATTTATACACCTCAGAAAAATATCTCAGGGGCAAAACTGTATCTATTCTGGTAAATAAAGAGGGAATTCCGCCCGCTATCAAGGCTAAATTGGGATTATAAGGCAAGTAAATTACAACCCCTTATATCGCTTCGGTCCAATCGGCCAAGAACCTCGAAACATCCATCAGGGGCCATCTTGCCCAGATCGCCCGTTGAGATGAAGGAACATGAGTTCAGGTTGGCCAGATCTATAATATTTATGCCCCCGCTTTTTCCGTGACCCTCAAACATTGTCATCGGATCAAGCGGATCCCGTATTAAGACCCTCATCCAGGGAGGGCATCTGAACAATCCGTTCCCCGAAGAGTATGCCTGGCCCAACAATTCCGTCATTCCATATTCCGAATGGATAGTTTGAACATTCAAACCTCTTTTCAGCCTGCTGTGGAGCTCTTCCCTTGTCATCTCTCTCCTAACGCCCTTCATCCCTCCCGTTTCCATGACAATAACACCCGACAAATCGGGAGAATATTTCTCGGCGCAATCCACCAACGCGAAACTCACCCCGATAAATATTACCTTTTTGCCATCCCTCTTTGCCCTGTAAATATCCCTTATAACCCCTGGAATATCTGTTCGATCGATCCTACTGGCCGGTTCACCGCTCATTTTGATCAACGTTTCTACCATATATACAAGTGATGATCCGCCTCTTTCAACATATGAAGGCAATAGGGCGAAAAAAATATAATCCGCGGGGTCTCCGTAAAAATAACTGAACCCCCTGATAAAACTCTCCTCATACAATCGGATATCGGTCACATAATGCCGGCTCTTCACCCCCATTTCGGTAGTTCCACTGCTCTCAAAAATTTTTTCTTCGGCCTCTGTTCCCGTAACTATCCTGTGACTCTTGAAAAATTCGATAGGCAGAAATGGGATCTTGTCGAGGGAGTCGATCTCCCTATGGTCACTGCCAAGTAGATCGGTAAACTCCCTGTATATAGGATTGTTTTCGTATTGATATCGAAATACCATTAGGGCCGTCTCCGTAAAGTTTTTTTCGGAATCGATATTGAAAATCCTTTTTTGGATAAGATCCTTCATTTCCCGGGAAATGTTAAGGTACCATCAGGTTGATATACCCAATCAAAAGTGCATTTCACAGAATCGGTGGGCTCTATCAAAATAGATTTAATCCATAACTTGGCATAAGTTTTCTTACCGGTACGGAATATCCAAATCTGGTTTTCACTTACCGGATTCGCCCATTCGCTCCATGAAGCGACCGATGCGGAGTTCAGAGTGTTGAAAACGGTTTCGGCGGTAACCGCGTCATCAAAATTTCCGAACAGGTAAAACGATTTGAGATAACTATTGGTTTGGAGGTTCACAACGCTATCGGCACAGCCAACCGTCATGTAATCCGTGGATTCAAGTATAGAGACAAGCCTTGCCTCCGCGAAAGAAAAGCCCAATAGGTTATACGATTCTGTAGCCTCATCAAAACTCAAAAAATTGTTTATCGTGGCTGTACCGCTCGTAGGCGGATTTTCTCCTCCCCCATCCCGCTCACAAGATAAAAAGGCCAGTAAAACCGACAAAACTATGTAAATCGTTCTCCTCATTACCGCGAATATAACGTTATTTAGTTGGTAGTTGTCGCGGCAACCGCATACTTGACAGGGAAATTACTATATTCGCGAACCGTAAAAACAATAAATAATGCCACTAAATATTTCCGACAACCTGCCCGCCGTAAAGATTCTCGAAGAGGAGAATATTTTTGTTATGAAGCATACAAGAGCGGTTTCACAGGACATCAGACCCTTGAAAATTCTCCTGCTTAACCTAATGCCCACAAAAATAACCACTGAAACCCAGCTGTTAAGATTATTGTCAAATACCCCGCTGCAAGTTGAAGTGACCCTTATTTACACAACGATGCACATATCCAAAAACACCCCTAAAGAGCATCTGGACACATTTTACAAAACCTTCGACGATATATCTTCCCGCCACTACGACGGATTGATAATTACGGGCGCCCCTATCGAGCATCTCCAATATGAGGATGTGGATTACTGGGACGAAATGGTTCAAATTATGGATTGGGCCGACAAGAACGTAACCTCAACCATGTTTATTTGCTGGGCGGCCCAGGCCGGACTTTACCACCATTACAAAGTGCCAAAATATATGATGGATGAAAAGATGTTCGGTGTGTTCAACCATAAGGTCTATAATCCCAAGAATGTGATTGTAAGGGGTTTCGACGACGAATTTCTGGCGCCACATTCCAGGTATACCGAAATACGAAAAAAAGATCTGGAAAAGATCGAGAAACTGGAAATACTCGCCGAATCGAAAGAGGCCGGAATCTTTCTCGTGGCCTCCAGGGATCTGAAGAAAATATTTATCACCGGACACTTTGAATATGATTCCCACACATTGAAAGAAGAATATGAACGGGATATAGCGAAGGGATTGGATATCAATAAGCCTAAAAACTACTTCAGGAACGAGGATCCCTCCATACTACATTCCGTCAGATGGAGGAGCCATGCGAGCCTTTTGTTCTCAAACTGGCTTAACTATTGCGTTTACCAGATCACGCCATACAAACTTGATAACGGGGATGCGGAATAGGCAACTTGAACTGAAAACTTGTTACAGGTTTCGCTTGAACAGCAAAAAATTATCGGATAGGTTTAAAGCAACATAAATCCGTTTCGGGTCTCTTCCGGCCACATACTGGACTGTACCTCTCCTATATGGGATTTTTTAAGAAGATACATACATAGCCTCGATTGTCCTATTCCCCCGCCAATACTTAGGGGGAGTTCGTCGTTCAGCAACATTTTATGAAAAAAGAGTTCCCTTTTCTCATTGCATTTTCTTATCTCGAGCTGTTTTTCAAGAGCCGGTTTATCTACCCTTATTCCCATTGAAGAGATCTCGAAAGGAAGCTGGATTACCGGGTTCCATAAAATAATGTCGCCGTTCAACCCATAAAAACCATCTTCGTTGGGAGTGCTCCAATCGTCATAGTCGGGCGCCCTCCCATCATGGGGCTCACCATTGTTCAAAACACCCCCTATCCCCATAATAAACACGGCACCATGTTCTTTGGCGATAATCGCTTCTCTCTCCTTCGCGGAAAAAGATGGATATTTCCGCAAAAGCTCCTCTGAATGGATAAAATATATCTTATCTGGAAGGTCGGAACCATATTCGGGGTACTTGGAGGAGACATCATTGGAAGCAGCTCTCACCGCTCCGTAAATTTTGTTTACCGTATCCTTCAAAAAGGCCAGGTTCCTTTGATCCCTGGTTATAACCTTCTCCCAGTCCCATTGATCAACATAAACGGAATGGGTGGGATCGATAACATCATCGGGCCTCAATGCCCTCATGTCGGTAATTATCCCTTTTCCGGGGCCGATCCCGAACTCTTTTAACCGTATTCTTTTCCATTTCGCGAGCGATTGGACCACCGAAGCGCTCTTGCCGCCCATTCCCTTAACAGAAAAACTTACCGGCATCTCTATTCCGTTAAGATCATCGTTTATGCCTGTATTGTCGAGTACGGCCAACGGCGATGAAACCTTGACCAGGTTTAGTGCCCGCATCAAATGCTTTGAAAAACTATCCTTAACGAAATCAATTGCCTCTTCCGTTTTCAGATATTCAGAGGAGACCGATTCAGGAACTTTTTTTGAAGTACCGGCTACCATATTCAATTTATTGTTGTTGACAAATCAGGCAAATCTCAATCCTTCAAAATATTGATCCTTAAACATATTTTGCGAATCCCTGCGTTTGATTAAGCATATTGCGCATATAGGTTAAAATCTTGAAGGATTTTTGCCAAAACTATTAATGTTTTGATTATTTGCCAAATAAAAGGCAATAATTATTGAACTAAATGAAAAAAGATTTGTCATAACAGATATCAATACTTCCCGTCCCGGGAAAAGAGAAAAGGTTGATTCCCAACAAGCGGATGAACTTTCCGTTACAAAAAAGGGGCGGAAAATAAAACGAAAAGAGGGATTTTGTTTTACCAGAACCCCTCTCTTTGAGTGGTGTCACCAGGAATCGAACCAGGGACACAAGGATTTTCAGTCCTTTGCTCTACCAACTGAGCTATGACACCTTTATTTGGGACTGCAAATATACTCTCCTATTTTTAACTATGCAAATAGGAAAAATATTTTTTCTACATTTGCTCGATTCACTGAACAAAAACATGGAACTGTACAGATATGTGGGCGATAACGGGATAAGACTGGTATATCATCGTACCCCGGGAGTGGTAGCGCATTGCGGCCTAATGATCAATACCGGATCGCGCGACGAAAATCCGGAAGAGGGAGAACATGGTGCGGCTCATTTCATAGAACATATGTTTTTTAAGGGTACCTCTAAGAGAAAATCTTATCATATTCTGAGCTATCTGGACGATTCCGGCGGAGAACTGAACGCTTACACCACAAAAGAGGAGACAGCCATTTATGCCTCC
>DUOU01000006.1 GCA_012838685.1 Bacteroidota bacterium
ATGTACGGTATTTTCCCTCCTTGGTAAACGTGGGAGCTTTGTAGATGATATCATATACGTTCCATTCGCCCGGTTTTCTCATGGAGTTTACCAGGGGAGGCGACTGTTTGTAGATACTGCCGGCCTGACCGTTGACATATGTTTCGCTGTTATAACTGTCAAGTATCTGTATCTCATATTTGTTCTGCATATAGACACCGCTGTTTCCCCTGCCTTGTCCCTCTCCCGTTATATTCTCGGGAATCATCCATTCAATATGCAACTGGTAGTCTTTGAAGCTCCTTTTGGTCATTATATCGCCTTTCTGCTTGTTTACGGTCATCACTCCATCATGTACGTCCCATTCGGCTTCACCGCCCCCTCTCGCGGAGACCCATTCTGAAAGATCTTTTCCATCGAACAATATTATAGCGTCCGAGGGAGGTGACATGACAGCGTTGTTTGTAACGGTGCCGGGTGTTACGACAGGTGGTTTTGGGGTGTAGTATTCCGACATACCCGGTCGCATAGCTTCAGGTTGCGGGGTTGTTGTCTCCTGTGCGGCCGCGTTGATGCCGGTCGCGAGTATCAATACAGATACGGCTACAAATAAAATAATAGTCTGTTTCATGGGGTTTTTGGTTTTGATATTGTTTAAAGCAAATGTAATATTAATTTTTATATGCAAGTTCTGAATAAAGGAGATAAGCCAAGAATTTGAAACAGTTTGTTACCAACTAAATAAAAATCCTGCCTGCCGGTGGGACATTTTTTGTTTGTCGGAGAGAGGGGTGAAAGCGGGCTTTCAACGCTACTTCGGTAAAACAACAACCCCGCTGGCGGGGTTCATAAAGTTGTTGCGGAGAGAGGGGGATTACTCGCTTCGCTCGTGATCCCCTACAGTGGTGCTTCAAAAGCAAAAATCATCTTGGGCGGTGCCCAAGATAATATTGTTTTCTTTCGCTGTCTGTTCATACCAAGGCATGACCGCATCGTCAGAAAACAAAAAACCCGCCAAAAAGGTGGGGTGATTTTTTGCTTTTGGCGGAGAGAGGGGGATTCGAACCCCCGATCCCGCGATAGCAGGATAACGGTTTTCGAGACCGCCGCATTCGACCACTCTGCCATCTCTCCGAATGTAGCGCGAAGATAAATACTTTTGCCAATTTATTGTGGTACTGGCTATTTTTATGTTAATCTTTCTTAATAAGTGAATTATGGCTATTATGAGAATATCTGTCGCTTGCTAAAAGAGATTAATTTATTACTACTTTCGCGCATTATTATTCGGATTGTTCAGAGCCCAGGTAGCGGGAATATTGCTTTTGCCGGGGATATTATGCCGAAAAAGATTAACTTAAATGGAAGTTTATGAAGACAAGAAGAATTGATATTTCACTTGTTAGCTGTATCATAAGTCTCATTTTGGGACTGGTTATGGTAATATGGCCTGAGTTGGTGGCGGATTATCTGGTTTTCGCTCTTGGATTGCTGTTCCTGATTCCCGGGGCGATCTCTATAATATCCTATTTTGTGAATAAAAGGAGAAATGTTTCAATAGGCTTGCCAATACGACTTTCGGGTCTTGGCAGTGTTCTCTTCGGACTCTTGCTTATGCTGGTTCCTTCGTTTTTCGCCAATATGATAGTTTTCATTCTTGGTATGGCAATTGCCATGGGAGGCCTTTTCCAGATTGTACAGCTTTACCATGCCAGGGAATGGGTAAAAGTGTCGGCTTTCGCGTACGTGGTTCCCATATTGTTGTTTATTCTGGGTATTTATTCCATCTTAAACCCATCAGATGCGAAAGAGAAGACATTCCTGGTAATAGGCGCTGGTATCCTCGTATATGCGGTAAGCGGACTGTTCAACTGGCTCTTTTTTTCGAGAAAACGCCCGCCCAATACTAATGTTTTTGGCGTGAAGATTGAGGATGCGGAGATCGTTGAGGACGAAGAATAGTCAGAACTGGAGGCACTACAGATTTACACAAAAAAATAAAAATTTGTGTAACAGGAGAAAGGGAAACAGAAGGGTTCAACAGGAAGATGATTTATAGAAAGATAGAAGACAGGGAGAATAGTTCGCTATTGGAAATATCCGAATTCAATGTTAATGGAGGTGTGGCGGAATACAACCTGATAATCAAGATTTCGGATACTGCTCTCCCAATGTCCGATCAAATAGAGTCTCTTAATAAAGCTTGTGAAAAATTTATTGCCAATGAAGCAATGGAACTGATGCCAGTTTTTAAAAGACTCTTTATCGTTGGTGGGGCAAATCGCCCAATTTCGTTGGGAGATGAAACCAACTGTGCTCTGTCTGTTATAGAACAACAACCGCTTGATGGTTCGCTTGTCGCTCTCTGGGTATATATGAGAACAGATGTGGAGGTCGCTGCTATTAACAATAATCTATTCGTTGCCAGTAATAACGGGTATGATCATTACTGGTATGTCAATGGTTTGAGCAAAGAAAAAGGTACGGAGGCCGAAACAAAAGCGATAATGTCCGATTATGCGGAACAACTTGAAACAGTTGGGGCGACAGTTGCCGAAAACTGTATGCGTACCTGGATTTTTGTGGATGATATCGATAACAACTACAGTGCGATGGTGGGTGCCCGGAACAATTTTTTTGACATTGAGGGGCTGACCAGGGATTCTCATTTCATTTCAAGCACCGGAATAGCTTGCGATATGGGCCGGACTACCGGCTATACTGTCCAGATGGACGCATATGCCGTGGGTGGAATCAATAAAGAGCAGATCACCTTTCTCAAGGGTTCAACCCACTTCAACCCTACTTTCGAATATGGCGTGAGCTTTGAAAGAGGCACCGCGATCGATTATGGTGATAGGCGACATGTTATTGTTTCAGGAACGGCCAGCATCGACAACAAAGGGATGATTGTCGGTCTGGATGATATAAACCTTCAGGTAAGAAGGATGACAGAGAATGTCGGTGTCCTTCTGACAGAGGCAGATTGTGATTTTTCGGATGTTGCCCATATAATTCTATACCTGAGAAACAAAGAGGACTACGGCACCGTTAACGCATACTTCAGGGAGAATTTCGGACAGATCCCGACGGCGATCCTTCATGCGCCCGTGTGCAGACAGGGATGGCTCGTCGAGATGGAATGCATGGCTATCAAAAAGAGAGGGTCACCCGGGTTTCCAAATCTGTAATAATGAGAAAATCCGTTATAATCCTCTATATTGTTTTAACGCTTATCCTGGCGATATCGACCTTCATAGACGGATTTGTCGGTTCAGGTTTCGCCGATACTTATCTTTACGGCTCCTGGATGTTTGTCGCTTTGTGGGCCGCGCTCTTGATCTTCACGGTGCTGCTGTTGGTAAAGAACAAGGTTACGAAACGACTCCCATTATTTCTTCTACATATATCGTTTGTCATTATTTTACTGGGTGGGCTGGTCACGTTTGTTACCGGCAAGAGAGGAACTATCTATCTGCGACAGGGCGTTGAGGAGAAGGCCTTTTTCAGCAACGATTATGATAAGCTTTTTTATCTCCCCTTCACGGTCAGACTCGACACATTTTTAATAGACTATTATCCCGGAACCAACGCTCCAAAGAACTATACAAGCAAGTTGACAATATCAACCAACAATGGAACCGATCAAATGGATCTGTCCATGAACAGTATACTGAAAATTAAAGGTTATAGGTTTTATCAATCCTCGTTCGATGCGGACCATACAGGTAGCTGGCTGACGGTCAACAATGATCCATTGGGGATTGGCGTCACATATTCGGGCTATATTCTCTTTTTCGTGTCGTTCTTATGGTCGCTTTTCTCCCGCAAGGGGGAATTTATCGCTTTGAGCCGTCACCCCCTGCTCAGAAAGGGAGTCTCGGCTTTTTTTCTTTTTTTGTCGGTTGGGTTGCTGAACGGAAAACCATCTTACGGAAAAATGGACAGGTCGTATCAATCAACTTATATATTTGATATAAGGCCGGCAAACAAAAGAATAGCTGACCGACTGAAGGATAGGATCCCGGTTTTGTCGAAGGAGACGGCCGACAGTCTTCGTAGCAAACAGGTGATATACAATGATAGGGTCGTGCCTTTCAATACTCTTGCGCGCGACGTGATAGTAAAGATTTACGGCAAACCGCGTTATATGGGCCTTACACCCGAGCAGGCAGTGGAATCCTTAATATTATATCCCGAAGAGTGGAACAGTGTACCGATTATTGAGATTAAAAACCGTCAGCTAAGGAAGTTGCTCGGTATTGACGGGAAATACGCATGTTTGACAGATTTTTTTGAAAACGAAAGGTATAAACTTGAGGATTTTTGGCTGGAAGGGGAAGGCCAACAAAATAAATTTTACAAGGCTGTCATCAAAACCGATGAAAAAATTGGCTTGATATTCACGCTTCGTCAGGGCGAATTGATCAGGTTCCTCTCTGAGAACGAGGGGACAAAACTTTTGTCCCAAAACAAAATTAAAGCGGAACTATTATACAATTCAATCCCTTTCGGCAAACTTCTTTTCATCTTCAACCTGACAATCGGACTTTTAGCGTTTTTTTGGACACTGTTTATTGTTATTGATGGTTCGGCTCCCAAACCCGGACTTTTTGGAACACTATATATGATGATACTTGGGGCGCTGCTGTTTCATTCGTTTGGCCTGGTTTTGAGATGTATTGTTGCGGGACGGTTGCCTCTTTCCAATGGCTACGAGACAATGCAGTTTCTCGCCTGGTGTATAATGTTATTCGCGTATATTTTCCGCAAGAGGTCGTTGATTATAGTACCGGCAGGGTTTTTGCTTTCCGGCTTTACCCTTTTGGTATCTTACCTTGGACAGATGGATCCCGCTATTACCCCACTGATGCCCGTGCTTCTGTCGCCCTGGCTTAGTCTGCATGTCTCGGTTATCATGATGTCG
>DUOU01000073.1 GCA_012838685.1 Bacteroidota bacterium
AGTTTCACGCAGTCATAGTAATCTCCTCCCACCTCAAAGTGGGGATGATAAAAACCGCAAACAGATATAAACGGACTTTTCGGCATTTCGCAGGTATCGGGGATAAGCATCTGCTGCATCCTGGCCGCCAGTTCCAGCTCTTTCTTGATAACCTCCTGCATAAGACTCTCCTGATGGAGGCGGATATTCTCGATGGCGACGGCTATGACACTTGACAGGGTTTGAATAAATTTGATATGCTTCAAAACGGGACTCATTCCCTCGCCCTCCTCCTCAATGTCGCCTATCAACACGTAAGCCAAAGGAACATTGTTGTTGAAGACAGGAAGTATGATATCGACCCCATCGGAATTCACGTCGGGGGGTATAAAGGTAATGTTGGTTATATCCGCGAACTCTTTTTCAACGTCAGTCTGTTCAAGATGCTGCGGAAAGCCGGCATTAAGCAGACATTCCCATTCACCCGATTTTTTGAAAATAAGTATCTTTCCTATGCCAAGATCATCCCTGAGTATCTTCTCGTATTTTTGCAGAAGCTTCTCTGTTGGAAGGTTGGCGTTGATAGACAGGGTGATGTCAAGCAGGGAGTCCAACTTGAACTTCGATATTTTCAGCCTGTCGTTTGATAATTTCATTATATGATTTCCAAAAAATAAACTTTATATCCGGTATGTCACGGAAAAACTTGAGATCATCAGTTTTTGACTCTTTCAATATAGGTTTTGTCGGCTGTGGAGACCTTGATCTTATCTCCCTCGTTGATGAACAGAGGAACCATAATGGTGCTTCCGGTATTCACCGTTGCCGCTTTCAGAGCGTTGGTGGCGGTGTCGCCCCTTACCCCGGGTTCAGAATAGGTAACCTCCAAAATAACGAACTGCGGAAGCTCCACGGAGAGGACACTCTCGGTATCGGCGTGAACAACCACCTCAACATTTTCTCCTTCGACAAGGAATTCGGGATAATCTATAACATGTTCTTCAACATGTATCTGTTCAAATGTCTCCAAATGCATGAAATGATAAATCACTTCGTCTTTATACAGATACTGGTAAGGACGTCTTTCTACCCTTGCCACGTTTACCTTCGTGCCCGAAGGAAAGGTGTTGTCGATTACTTTTCCAGTTGTGATACTTTTAAGTTTTGTTCTTACGAACGCCGGTCCCTTTCCGGGTTTAACGTGCTGAAACTGAACTATTGTGAACAGATCGTTGTTAAACTCTATTACCAATCCGTTTCTAAAATCCGCTGTTGATGCCATAAAAATTTTTTTGCTATGATAAAAATATGTTATTTATTCCTTATATCCAAAGGGTATTTCAAACCTTCATAATTTGTCATGTTTACCTCAAAGGCGCCCACAATTATCTCAAACCGTATCTTCACGGGAAGATAGTTGGCGTCGGCGGAAAACCAGAAGGATATAGCCTCCTTACTTCTGAAAAGCCTTCCAATCTCGCAAACCGGCCCAAACTTATAACAATTTATCTTACCGGCCTTGGTTTTTATCTCTTCAGTGCCATAATAAATCATGATTATGGGAAAAAATTCGTCGGTGAACCATGTGTTGATCGTTACGGTGTCACCAATTCTCATCTTACCTATTTGGTGGGGCAGAATGTTGTTCCTGAACCAGTAAAAACAGCTGAGAATATCGTGAATATCATATTGAACCACATGTTGTCCCGTAAGGTCGCTGTTCAGAACCGCCGAGTCGCTTCGCGTTTCCCTGTCGAACATTACCACGTTATATTTTTTGTACCTCCCTTCGCTAATGTCTCTGATAGATTTTATCGGCAGCTTGGATACAGGATCCATATAACATTCGTAAACGTCCCTGACCTGAAAGATGGCATCGGCCAGTCCGGTTGTCGCTCCCGTGAGCCTGGTGTGGTATGTGGTGTTGAGTCCGCAACATGTATCTTTCTTGAGCTCCAGTGTTGCCAGGCCACCGTTTATGAAGCCGTACTGAATGAGATATTCCACCTTTTCGCCCGGTTGGTAGACCATCTCCTGGGCGGCAAGGTTTTTTACTATCAATAACGAAAAAAATAATATTGCTAAAGAGGCTCTCATTCTTAGATGTTAACGGTACAAAAAATTGTCTTAGTATATTCTTTGCGTATAATCCCGACCGAAGTCAGGTACAGTGAATCTCCAAAAATCATACCAACGGATTTTTTACACATAAATTTTCCCCGACGTTAAGTCTATTGCCGTTCCATAAATTATCTCAGTATGTTCTTTACCGGTTTGGTGGCGATAAAATCTTTCATATAGAAAGGTTCAAAATAGGCGGTGTCCTCGTACTGTTGTAACTCTATTTTTCTGTAAGCCTCCCGATAGATCGATTTTGCCGAAACCAAATAACCGGTTTCAATGACGATGTTGTTCCTTGTCAGTATCCCCACACATTTCGCGGCGCCGTTACCGAACAGAAAGCCTCTACCTCTACCCGTTGCCGGAATCTCCGGGAACGAATCTTTGGTGATGATCTCAGCGCATGTTTCGCGTATTATCGTTCCATCGCCCCGCAGTACCGATGTGTAAACTTCCATCCTGCGGGCGTCGATGACAGGACAAAACAGGTCAGTATCGGTGAACGAATATTTATCTCCCATGGTCTCCTTAAATCCGTGTAGCATTGATAGGGTTGTGTCCACCGCCACCAGGGGCAACCCTGACCCGTAGGCGATTCCTTTGGCAACCGATACTCCTATCCTCAGTCCGGTATAGGAACCGGGACCTTTGCTCACGGCCACGGCTTCAAGATTGTCGGCTTCAACACCGTTCTCTTTCAACAGTTCCTCAATGAAAACCGTCAGGAGGGAGGCGTGTGACTTCCCGCTGCTGTCCTCTTTCAGGGCAACAACGCCCCTGCGGTCGCATAACGCTACCGAACAGATTGAGGTCGATGTTTCGATACAGATTATCATCTTAAAAACTCCAAACTTACGGATCGTGGCTTTTGCTTTGGGGCGAAAGGCGTTAAAATTGTTTTTCCCGGGATAATCTTCGGGAAAACCGACTGCAAAGATGGTTATGTTTTTGGAATTGTAAGGCTTTTCTTGGTAATTTTAGGCCGACAAAGTTTGTGAAGTTTTGTCAATATTATGGAACTGTTAGCGGAAAATTCTCTTGGAAGATGGTGGAGAAGATCAGGGGCATAGTGCTTCAGCAGATAAGATATACCGACTCCGGTATTATAGTCCGTTTTTTTACCCGAGAGGCCGGAGGTATGTCGGTTCTTGTCAGGGGGATGCGCAAGGGGAAATCGGCCAAGCGCAATGTCTTCTTCCAGCCTATGTTTATACTCGATATGGAGGTTTACAACAAAGATAGCAGGGGTTTACAGTTGCTCAAGGAGTATACCCCTTCCTATCTGGCCGACGGGTTGCGGAACGATGTGCGTAAAAGTTGCGTCGCCATCTTTCTTGGCGAGGTTCTCTCGGCGGTTATCCGTGACGAGGGGGTCAACAGGGAGTTGTTCGATTTTCTGGAACGGTCGGTGCTCTATTTCGACTCCGCCCAGGAGCCTTTCGCCAACTTTCATATCTCCTTTTTGGCGCTGTTAAGCGGATTTCTTGGCTTCGCTCCCCAAAGAAAAGAGGAATCGGATGATCTCTTCTTTGACCTTGTGGATGGCAGGTTCGTTGTTTTGCCGCCGCCGCACGGGGGGTATGTCAGTAGGGAGATGTCAACTCTCCTGGCCCGCTTCTTTTTCGGTTCGTACGACGGGGAGAGGGAGATCCGGTTGAATGGCAAACAGCGCGATGACATTCTTGATGCGTTGTTGAAATACTATTCCATACATACCCCAATGATGAGGAAGATCAACTCCCTTGAGGTGATGAAAGAGGTTTTTTCCTGATATAATTTAAATTTTTTGCCTGTGCCTATAATTACTTCACTGTTCAATGCTTTTAACGCTCCAAGGATCAAGCGTATAGAATATTTTAAGAACCATCCTCTGGAGGTCCAGGAGAGAGTGCTTTTCAAATTGCTTGATATGGCTTCAAACACTGTTCAGGGCAAAAAGTACGGATACCGGGAAATAAGGAGCATTGAGTCGTTCCAAGAGAGGGTGCCTTTGGTGTCGTATGAAGATCTTTTGCCGGAAATCGGTAAACTGAGGCATGGCGCTACCGATCTTCTCTGGCCCGGAGAGGTAAAGTGGTTCGCCAAATCGTCGGGAACCACATCCACCAAGAGCAAGTTTATTTCGGTCACCCGCGAAGCTTTGCGAGGTTGCCACTACCGGGGGATAAAGGATCTGCTGGCGATTTATTCGCGGAACTTTCCAGAAAACAGACTTTTTTATGGCAGAGCGCTGACATTGGGCGGCAGCCACAAGATAAATCCCGAGGGGAACCATGCGTTGTCGGGTGATCTGTCGGCCATACTCCTTGAAAACGCCCCCCGGATATCCGGATTTTGGAAGTCGCCCGATAAAAGTACCGCTTTGGTTGACGATTTTGAACGGAAGCTGGAGCTGATAACCAGCAAAGCGGTGGGGCAGAACATCACCAGCATGTCGGGTGTCCCTTCATGGTATTTGACACTGATAAAATATGTTCTGAAGTTTACGGGGAAGAAGGATCTCTCCGATGTATGGCCCAACCTTGAAGTTTTCTTCCACGGGGGGATCAGTTTCGTGCCTTACCGCGATATTTACAAGAGTCTGATAGGAAGCGATAAGATGAAATATATGGAGACCTACAACGCTTCAGAGGGATTTTTCGGGATCCAGGATGATTTGGACGACAGCGCTATGTTGCTGATGCTCGATAATGGAGTGTTTTACGAGTTTATTCCGGCCGATAGGGCGGATGATCCTGATGTCGCCGCTGTTTCACTGCGGGATGTGGTTCCGGGCGTCAACTACTCGGTAGTGATAACAACTGATAGCGGGTTATGGCGTTACAAGATAGGCGACACCATCGTCTTTACCTCCACCGATCCGTATAAGTTCAGGATTTCCGGTCGGGTCAAGCAATATATAAACGCGTTCGGAGAGGAGGTGATAGTTGACAACGCCGACAGGGCCATCAAGGCGGCCAGCGAAGCGACGGGAGCCACGGTAACCGAATATACAGCGGGTCCCGTTTATATGGAGATCGATTCCCGCGGCGGACATGAATGGATCATAGAATTTGAAAGGGAACCCGATTCACTCGAGAATTTCGCGGAGGTGCTGGATGGAACATTGAAGGAGGTGAACAGCGACTATGAGGCCAAGAGGTACAAGGATATCAATCTGGTGAAGCCATTGATCAGGGTAGCTCCGGGCGGGACCTTCAACAGATGGATGAAATCTAGGGACAAGTTGGGAGGACAGAACAAGGTTCCGAGGCTGGCCAACAACAGGGATTACCTTGAATCTTTGATTCGGTTTTTATAGGAATAGGCTGTCTTGTCGCATGCTCGGCGCTTCCCGTTTAAATACCGTTGGCATCGCGTTCGCGTACCAAGATTTACTTTGCAGGTTAAAAATAATATGTATTTTTGTGTCCGGAAACATGGTCCCATAGTTCAATGGATAGAACGAAGGTTTCCTAAACCTTAGATTCAGGTTCGATTCCTGGTGGGACTACCAGACCCCTGTAGTTCAAGTGATTGCAGGGGTTTTGTTTTGTGTTTAAATCCTTAACAATAATGTGATGATTGGTTTATAATCCCATTTTTATGGCTTGAGAAAACCATTGTCCTTGAACATTATTAGTCGGAGTAAAATGGCTATCTCTTTTCGGTTCAATAAATCAAATTCAATATTTTTGAAATTATAACTGGCAACCTGAGTTAAATATTGAAATGTTGTTTAACTTGTTGTACTTTTTTAGGGAGAAGTCCATTAAACTTATCAGAAACTTAAACCCTCAAAAACATGAAACAGATTTTTTGTTTTTTGATCTTTAATTTAATGCTTGTTTCTTCATATGCTCAAAAAGTTGAAGAAACGGTAGTTTCCCATTATCTATTTCCTGAATTTATCCAGAGCGTTTTGTTAACAAAAACAGGAATCCGTAATTCGGCTATACTTAACTACAATTCGTTAACCGAGGAGGTTATTTTAGATTATAAGGAGACAAAAGTAGCATTGACCGAAGAAGATATTTTACTTATTGATACTATTTATGTTAAGGACAGAAAGTTTTTTATCCTAGAAGGTAAATTTGTTGAATTTGTCCACCATTCAGATTGGGATTTATATGTTGAGCACAAATGTGACGTAAGAGATCTTGGGAGTCCATCAGGTTATGGCGGATTATCCCAGACCACAGCTGTTTCATCGTATTTATCGCTTTATACGGAAAGTAAGCACTACAATTTGGAATTACCTGAAAATTACGAGATTAAACCTTATTCTTATTATTGGATCAAGAGAAACGGTAAATTGGAAAAATTCATTAATATGTCGCAATTAAAGAAGATGTATAAAGATAAAAAGCAATTATTTAAGGAGTATACCAAGAAGAATGATGTGAATTTTGAAAACCAGCAAAATATTATACAATTAATCACTTATCTGGAATTGAATTGAATATGGGATACACTGGGAAATCAGTTACACTTGGTCATTATAAGGCGATAAAAAGAGGCCGCCCTTTTGAGACAGCCTCTTATCCATATTAAGTTACTAGGTCGCTGAATTATCTGCTCTGCGCCGCTGTCCATTCCATGATGGTAACGGGACGACCATCGATCTTTACAGGGGTTCCGTCGAAATCGAGAATACACTTGTTGGCGTGCAGATATACCCACGACCAGTGGCCGGGATAGCGGTAGTTTTCTCCTCCGTAAAAACCGGTGATATCCACTACGTGATCGTAATAGGAAAAATGGACGTTTTTAGCCCCGGCATTTATCAACCGTTCGTAAAATGGCAAAGCGGTCTCCTCTAGTACCGTTGTGCCATCGTCGGCCGCATGCACGAACCAAATAGGAACATCCTTTAGATTCTTGACATCCTGATCGGTCAGGTTAACGGGACGATAGGAGCAGGAACTGATAAGCCCGGCCGCAAAAAAATCGGGATGTAACAGCAGCAGTTTGGCGGCCATATAACCGCCGTTGGAACAGCCTGATACATAAATTCTGTTGCGATCAACCCTGGGATTGTCGGCCAAATATTTCTCTATAAGCGCCATCAAAGCCTCGTTGTAAATATCATTTATATCGCCGCGGGTAGTCTGTCCGTTGCCGGCGTCCATCCACCTGGTAGGACACTGTGGAACCAAAATATATGCCCCTTCGAAAAGATTCTGTATTTCATCGGACGCATAGTTGGTAACCTTGTTGCCGACCAGAGGAATTATCGGGTCGGTACCACCTTCGCCACCGCCGTGCAGCCAAATAAACAGGGGAGACTTTGCCGCCCTGGTATTGGGGACAAAAGAGGCGTAATTCATGGTAATATCACCGTGGGTGAAAACACCCGACAGATCGAAATCGTCCACAAGTGGCATAATGCGGTTGGCTTCGCTGTTCCAAACCTTTCCGCTGGCGATGTTGGTGATGGTCATATTGTAATCTACCCAACGCACGCCGCTGCATGTTTCACTTCTGAAAGATTCGTAAGGATGTCCTATCCTCAGATTGGGAGCGACCCTCAACACAAGTGTGACATTTTCTCCCTTATCCACACGGTTTCCATCTTTATCGGAGATATAGGCATAAACAACGGTTCTGTCGCCCGAAGGGGCATTGGTAATTTCCCCGCAATCAGATGTACGTTCAACGTGAACAGTGAAATCGTCCATATTTACACTTTCCACGGTTTCTCCCATTGGAAGGATGACCTTACTTACGGCAGGGCCCCAGTCGTATCCCTCAATAACCACCGTATATTCATTATTGGTTGATTGTTGACCTGATTTTCCGCAGGAAAAAAGGGTGACCAGCGTTATGGCGATAACCAAAAAAGATAAATTCAAGAGAAATTTTTTCATAGTTTTTCATTAAAGGTTAAGTAATTGAGAAAGCTATGGATGGTGAGCCAACGCTTCGCTCAAAATTAACTTTTTTATTCAAGTTATGTTACCAAAAAATTTTTTTATGCTCCATAGGAGAGGGTTATTTAAACAGTCGGGGAGCGAAATCAGACAAGTAATTTCGCCAGTTTGCCCAGGTATGCCCTCCCGATGATTCGTTATAAATATACTTAAAGTCATGTTCATCAAGCTTCTCCCTGAGCAATTTCACGCCTTCGTACACAAAGTCTTCCACACCGACGGCAATATAGAAAAGCTTGTAATTGTTTCTCTTCACCTTATCCAGATTTTCATCGTACGACTTAATAAGATTGGTGGTTACTTCTCCCAACTCCATTTGAATGCCCATACTAAAAACGCCCATGTAATCAAAAAGTCCGGGATTGTTCGCTGAAATGATCTGCGTTTGCAAACCTCCCATGGAGAGACCGGCAATGGCGCGGTTCTCCTTATTGTTGATCGTTCTGTAATTTTTCTCGATATAGGGCATCACATCGTTGATCAGACTGTTTGGGAAGACATTTGATGCCATAGTATTCATGGCACCGGCTGTTGGTGCCAATTTTCTATCCGTTATGGCCGCGGTTTGATCGGAATTCCCGTTTGTCATCACAACAATCATAGGTTTGGCTTTTCCCTGGGCGATCAGATTATCCAGTATATAGTTGGCACGCCCCAGTGAAGACCATGCGTCCTCATCTCCTCCACCTCCGTGGAGAAGATATAGGACAGGGTATTTTTCATTGCTCTCTTCGTAGCCGGGAGGGGTGTAGATATACATTCGCCGGTAAAGGCCGAGAGATGGTGAGTTATACCATACCTTGGACAGAGCGCCATGAGGAACATTGTTTACCTCAAAAATCTCGGAACCCGTTCCTGGAATAATGAGTGTACTCGCATAATTAACCCCGTCGCGCTGGGCTTTGGGATTTCCCGGATCGATGGCGCGAACACCGTCAACTATTAAGTTATAATGGTACATCGACGGCTCCAGGGGGCCTACGGTTATAGACCATACCCCTTCGCTGTTTTTCTCGAAAGTCCCGGTTGTTCCCTGTGCCATCCAACTGCCGTTTAATGTCACATTAGTGGCTTCAGGAGCGTACAGACTGAATGTTACGCTGTTATCCGATTTAATATCGGGAGAAACTACCCGCACGTTCTGTTGTCTCTGTATCTCCTGGGCGGAGACGTTGATAACATTTACAATACCTGGTTGTAAAGTCATCACGCATATGATCAAAATTGTTTTTAGCGTATGTTTTCCCATTATTGATGTTTTATGGTAGTTGACTTTATTTGAACAGGAGTTGTCCAATAGTATTCAGGTAGAGCCTCCAGTTTTTCCATTCATGGCCACCGCCCGATATGTACAAGGTATGCTCCATGCCAAGTTCATTCAATATTTTCTCAAGTCTTTTTGAATTTTCGTATGCCCCGGCATCCTGATCGCCACAACCTATCCAGTAAAGTTTGTACCCGGCTTTCTTGATACCCTCAAGTGCGGTTTTTGACTGCTCTTCGTCCCTGACTCCGCTGCTCATCGGGCAGATGTAGTCGAACAAATTGGGATAAAGTGTTGAGACCGAAAATGTGTGTCCACCTCCCATTGAAAGGCCGGCAACGGCGCGACCCGATTTCTTGGCGATCACTCTGTAATGGCTTTCAATATAAGGAATAATATCCTTGGCCAGAGAATTTACATAAGCGTTGGCGGCCGCCGGATTGGTTTGTACCGGTACCTGTAAAGTTCTTGCTGCCTGTTGGGTGGCGTTGCCGTTCGGCATAACACAAAGCATTGGCACGGCAAGACCTTTTTCAATCAGGTTATCGAGGATTTCGCAGGCGCGTCCCATTGATACCCAGGCCTCTTCATCGCCCCCACCACCGTGAAGCAGGTAAAGAACGGGGTAAGTTTTCCTGCTGTTCGCTTTGTCGTGATACCCATAAGGTGTGTAAACCATCATACGGCGGTTTATGCCGAGAGTTGGGGAATCAAACCATACACTTTCCAGATTTCCCCGTTTTGTGGCGGTAGAATAGTTTTCCGAACGTTTTCCGGGAACCAGCAGTACACTCAGGTATCTTGTTCCGTCGCGTTGCATCAGAATATTGGCCGCATCGTTGACAGCTACACCGTCGACAACAAAATTATAGGTATAAATTTCCGGCTCGGGCGCGGGGAGGGTTATGGACCATATTCCATTAGCGCCTTTGCTCATCTCAGGTTGGGGATTTGCAGTACCCCTGAGCCATGATCCGTTTAGTTTTACGACAGTAGCGTAATTTCCGGAAATCCTGAAAGTTACACTATCGTTTGTTGCGTTGAATTCGGGAGATGCGGTAGATGGTCGCGCAATATTCCCAATTTCCTGGGCTTGCATAGCTACCGATATTGAGATAGCTAATACAAAAAACATGATACTCTTTTTCATTTGTTTGGGTTTTTTGATTTGTTTATAAAGGTTGTGTAAACCCCGAAGGGTTCAGTACAGTAAATTGTAAAAGTATTATAATCAATACGATTGGTATGCCGATAATTATTTTGCCTATGCATATTTTATACTAATAGTATCCTTTTTATTGTTTATTGAAAGGTAGTAATTTTATATAATATTTTAGAATAATTTTTGCGCGAATTGATTCAAACATCGTCTCCAGGTTTGCCATTCATGGGCAGTGCCCGGTGATTCGTAAAATTCATGGTTTATTCCATTCTCCTTGAAGCCCTGGAGGATTTCCCTGCTTTTGTTATAAATTGAAACTTCGGTTGTTCCCGCGCCCCACCAAAAAAGACGCAGACTGGAGTTGACCAGTGCCGGATTGCTCAATACTCCATTAAACCCGTTTACCGTGTCAAATTCTCCGGGAGGTCGGCTGAACACACCCAGCCACGCGAACATATTGAGGTTTGTCAGTCCTATTTGAAGTGTCTGCAGACTTCCCATAGAGAGTCCGGCCAAAGCACGGTGTTCCCTGTCGGGTATTGTCCTGAAGTTTTTATCTACTGTCGGGATAACATCTTTGAGGAGCATCTGTTCAAAACTGGAGCCGGGCAGGAATTCAATACCGGAATCCATAGATTCATCGGGTTTGAACGCGAAACCACTGTTTACAACTATGATCATGGGTTTCGCCTTCTTCTCGGCAATGAGGTTATCGAGAATTATGTTGGCTCTCCCGGCTCTGATCCAGCTTGTTTCGTTTTCTCCACCTCCATGTTGAAGATAGAGGACAGGATATCTGGCCGTTGTATTTGTTTCATATTCAGCCGGAACATATATGTACATTAACCTGTACGTTTGTGTTATGGTGGAAAAAAACCAGAATTCACGGACTTGTCCGTGAGGCACCTGTTTCATCAGGTAAAAATCTTCGCCGGGGGAAGGTACCTCAACGGCACTTCTCCAGCTTCCGTTGAAAAAAAACTCGCTTGAAGGATCGTTTACAGTGATGCCATCAACTATATAGGCATAGAACTGCATACCCGGCCCGGGGTAGGGAATAATAGTACTCCACAGGCCACCTTCTCCGGGATCCAGATCATATTTTTTACCGGCTATCTGTAGTTGGACAGTTTTGGCGTTGGGAGCCCTGTATTGGAAAGCTAATCTTCCATCATCAGCTATTTTTGGGTATTCTCCGGTCCTGATGTTTGTTGGGGCCCGCTTCCACTCTCCGTCTTGTTTCCAATTTGCCGGAGCCTGTGAAAAGAGAGGCACGCATAATAATATTGAAACCAACAGGTTTGTGATACGTTTGAAGATCATGTTACTCAATTTTATAGGGTCATCGAAAAAGTTTTTCATTGTAATTCTTGGATAGGGCTGGTCGGTTCCGTTAACTGTGGAGAAAAAAATGAGATACCTTAAATGTATAAGAGCCCCGTTTGGAGCGGGGCTCTCATAAAAACGTGCATTTCAACCGGTTGGGCCCGAAGAGGCCCGAATCCTCGAAAGCCCGGCCAAACCGGGAACCCCCGGAACAATCCCGTCGCGCCGTCCCCATCGGGCGAAAATCCCTTCCTATTTGAAGAGCAGCGGGGCGAACTCGTTCAGGTATATCCTCCAGTTGGCCCATGTGTGGCCGCCCGGCGTCACGTAGAAAGTGTGCTTCAGCCCGTTGTCGGTCAATATCTTGTCCAACGACTTGGCCGATTCAAAGAGGAAGTCCGTGTCGCCGCACGCCAACCAGTAGAGCTTGTAGCCCGCCTTCTTCAGCGCCTTGAACTGGTCGTTGATGGTGTTGTCCCCGTCCTGCTGTCCCATCAGCCCCATGCTGAGCGGGCAGATGTAGCGGAAGAACCCGGGGTACATCAGCGAGGTGGTGATGGTGTGTCCGCCTCCCATGGAGAGACCGGCTATGGCCCTGGATTTCGGCCTGGGGTCGACCCTGTACCTCGACTCGATGTAGGGAACTATGTCCTCGACGATGCTCTTGGGGTAGAGGTTGCCCATCATGCCCGTCCCGGGGGTGCCAGCGTCGAACCGTTTCTCTGGGATCATCAGCGTCCTGGCGGCCACCTGCGTGGGGTTGCCGTTGGGCATGACGCACAGCATGGGCTTGGCCAGCCCCTTCTCTATGAGGTTGTCGAGTATCTGGCAGGTCCGGCCCATGGAGCTCCAAGCGTCCTCATCGCCGCCGGCGCCGTGCAGAAGGTAAAGCACGGGGTACTTCGTCTTGGTGTTGTCGGCGTAGCCGTAGGGGGTGTAGACGAACATGCGGCGCTCCATGCCCAGCGTCGGGGAATCGTACCAAACCTCCTCAAGGTTGCCCCGCTGGTTGGCCTCGTAATAGTTCTCCGTCACCTTTCCGGGGACCAGCAACACGCTGAGATAACGGGTACCGTCCCTCTGCATGACAACGTTGCCAGGGTCGTTGATGGTGACGCCATCGACGTTGAAGCTGTAGGTGTAAAGCTCGCTGGCGGGGGTAGGGACGGTGACCGACCATATCCCGTTCTCTCCCTTGACCATATCGACAGAGCCTCCGGGCCAGGAGCCGTTGAGCTTTACCGCATAGGCGTAAGGGGCCGACACGTTGAAAGTAACCTCCGTCTCGCCGATTACCGGGGAGGCGACTCTTTGCATGCCCATAAAGTTCCCTATCTCCTGGGTATAGGAACTCGCAATGATAAACATGCATATAACTGAAAATATAAGTTTTCTCATCTCTAATGTTTTTGTTTCATGTGATATTATTAAACGGTCCTACTTAAACAGGAGCCGGGCGAAAGTGTTCAGGTAAATCCTCCAGTTGGCCCATGTGTGTCCACCTCCGGTAATGAAGAAAGTGTGTTCCATCCCGTTGCGGGTGAGGGCAGCATCGAGGTTCTGGTTATTTGGGAAGGCGAAATCATCGGTCCCGCACGCTAACCAGTAAAGTTTGTATCCGGCGGCCTTGACCTTTTGCAGTTGCGGATCTATGGTTGCGGCATCTCCTCCCATGCCCGCACTGAGTGGGAGGATGTAGTCGAAGGTGCCGGGGAACGCTATCGAAGCGGCGGTGGTGTGGCCGCCTCCCATGGAGAGCCCGGATAATGCCCTGGCGGAACGGTCAGGGATGGCTCGGTAGTGGCTCTCGATGTAAGGTATGATGTCGTTGACGAGGCTTCTGACATACAGGTTGACGTTGTTGGGATCGTTGCGGTCGAATGTTTTCTGTTCGAGCATAAGGGTTTGGGCGGCCTGTTGGCCGGGATTGCCGTTGGGCATGACGCAGATCATGGGAACGGCGAGACCCTTTTCAATGAGGTTGTCGAGTATCTGGCGGGCGCGGCCCATGGTTGACCACGCATCCTCGTCACCGCCGGCGCCGTGCAGCAGGTAGAGCACGGGATAATCCTTGCCGCTGGTGTCATAACCATAAGGGGTGTAGACGAACATTCTGCGTTTCAAGCCGATGGTCGGGGAGTCGTACCAAACCCTGCTCAGGTTACCGCGCTGGTTAGCCTCGAAGTAGTTTTCCGTGAGCTCACCGGGAACGAGGAGGACGCTCATATAACGGTTGCCGTCCCTCTGGGTGAAGATGTTGTTGGCGTCGTTGACCGTCAGCCCGTCGACGATGAAGTTGTAGGTGTAGATCTCGGGAGCGGGCCTCTGGACGCTGACGGACCACACGCCGAGGCTGTCCCTCACCATGTTGACGGACGAGTTGCCGCTGGCCATCCATGAACCGTAAAGACGGACAAGCTTGGCCTGGGGGGCCGAAATCCTGAAAGTCACGGTGGTCTCCCCTATCTCGGGAGAGACCACCGGTGCGCTCCTCGCGAAGTTCGCCAGCTCCTGGGAACGCGATCCCACCGCGGCCGACAAACAAAAAAGTACAAGTAACAATCTTTTCATCTGATAAAAGTTTAATAGGTTATCTGTCTTGATTAATTCATAAATTCAAAGTTAAGAATTAAAAATTGATTTTTGCGACTGAATCCACTAGAAACAGCAACTTTATGTCAAGTCCTGTATAATTGGGAAAAAACTTGCCGTAAAATAGGTGAAATGGAATACACTGTTTATTTTTGCCGTGTTGATAGGAAAGCAGAAAATATTTTAAAGTAAAAAAAAGTTGTTATGAAGGTATTGTATAAGATATTGATTTTACTGTCGCTTGTTGGAATTTATTCGTGCAATGATGCCGGCAATGTCAAGGTTAGCCAGGCAACAATCGAAAAACATATGGAACGTTTATCGTCCGATGAATTTTTGGGTAGGATGCCCTTTACCGAGGGGGAGACAAAAACTGTAAATTATTTGGGCGAGGAGTTCGCCAAGCTTGGTCTTATGCCCGCGAATGGTGATAGTTATTTCCAGGAGGTGCCGATGATAGAGATAGATGGCACTCCTTCTGAAAAAATGATAATCACAGGTGGAAAAAATAAACTGGAGCTGAGTTTTTACGATGATTTTGTGGCTGTCTCCCCAAGAACGGATAGTTGGGTCGCTCTCGAAAATTCGGAGCTTATTTTTGCCGGATACGGAGTTGTTGCCCCTGAATATAACTGGAACGACTATGAAGGTGTTGACTGGAAGGGCAAAACTGCAGTGGTATTGATCAATGACCCAGGATTCCGGTCGGGAGACACTACCCTTTTCAATGGCAACGCGATGACATATTACGGCAGGTGGACCTACAAAAATGAAGAGGCTGCCAGGCAGGGTGCCGATGGGATTATTATCATACATGAGACCGAACCGGCAGCTTACGGCTGGAGCGTGGTACAATCGGGTTGGACCGGTCCGCAGTTGACACTGGAGAGTGATTTGCCCGTTACAAAAATTGAATCGTGGATCAGCAATGAAAGCGCGGAGAAGCTTTTTCAAATGTCGGCCTTAAAAGGGAAGGATTACAAAAAGATGGCCCAAACCAGGGGCTTTAAACCGGTACCGATGGGACTGAAGGTCTCTGTACAGGTTTCCAACAAAGTCAAAAGGGATGTTTCCAGGAATGTGATCGCTGTGTTGCCCGGAACAGACCTGAAAGACGAGTATATAATCTACTCCGCCCATTGGGACCATTTGGGGATAGGCCGTCCCGTGAACAATGATTCAATTTATAACGGTGCGATAGACAACGCTTCCGGAACAGCCTCTCTCTTCGCTATAGCTGAAGCTTTCAAAGCTTCCAGACCCTCGAGAAGGTCTATTGTTTTCCTTGCGACAACCGGTGAAGAGCAGGGTTTGCTGGGGTCGGCCTATTATGCCGAAAATCCTCTGTTTCCTCCGGATAAGACGGTCGCCAATATCAATATGGACGCATTAAACAGTTGGGGCCCCATGAAAGATCTGACCATTATGGGATACGGACAATCGGAATTGGATCAATACGCCAAAACTGAAGCCGAGAAAATGGGACGTTATATTCTTCCGGACCTACACCCTGAAAATGGCTATTTTTATCGGGCCGACCATTTCAATTTCGCTAAAATAGGAAT
>DUOU01000074.1 GCA_012838685.1 Bacteroidota bacterium
TGAAACTATCTACAATATGTTGGAGTATGAGATTGTTCCCGCTTACTACTCTTTCAATGAGGAAAACGTTCCAACTGAATGGATGAGTTTTGTAAAAAACACAATGGTCAAGATTGCTCCCGAGTTTACCATGAAAAGACAACTTGACGATTACTGCGAGAAGTATTACAACAAACTTTTTAATAGAAGTAAATATCTTAATAACAACAACTTTAAGGTCGCTAAAGAACTGGCATTGTGGAAAAGGAACATGACGGACAGTTGGGACACCATTGAGGTTTTAAACCATAGTTTTGAAAAACCGGCGGATAACATCTATTTCTCGGGAAAATCTTATAAAGCTGAAATAGTCTTGGATGTAAAGGAGGTTCCGGTAGAACATGTAGGTGTAGAACTGATATTCACCAGTATGGACAAAAATGGCCAGTACAACTATGTTGATTCCGCGGAATTCGAGCTTGTTAGCCGCAAAGGGAGCAAATGCTATTTTGTTGTAGATCTGGTTCCCGAAAAAGCGGGGTCATTCTTTTATGGCATAAGATTGTATCCAAAACATAAAGATCTGCCCCACAAACAGGACTTCTATCTGCTGAGGTGGATTGAATAGAGATACCGATGTCAAACATCGAGCGCGCTTCGCATCGGAACCTTCTTCAATACGAGGGAGGTTCTCGATGGGAGGTAGAGGTATAACATAACCGGAGAGGAGAGCGAATGGTTATCGCCCCGCCTTTGTGAAAGATATGTCATATCTTTGTTCAACCTTCCGAATCCCCCAAACTCAGGTTGGTCACTGTCAAGCAGTATCCTGAATTTTCCCTGTATTGGGATACCGTAATCGGTAAAAGAAATTGATGGGTGGAAGTTGAAGACAAATAGAAGATCTCCGCGAGTGAAGGCAATTATTTTGTCTTTTGAACTTTCATAAATTTTATTGGGAGAAGAGCGTAGTATTATTTTGTGCTCTTTTTCCAAAGAGATCATTTTTTTGTCGAATTTTCCCAGCCACTCATATTTTAACTCCTTATTGTCGGCCAGGCTCCACTGGCGTCTCGCATACTGATAACTCCAGTTATTGCCTTCCCTGGGAAAATCGATCCATTCAGGATGGCCGAACTCGTTTCCCATAAAGTTGAGGTAACCGCTGTTTGCCGTGGCGAATGTTATCAGCCTGATCATTTTGTGTAGGGCAATTCCCCTGTCGATAACGAAAGAGTGGGTCTCTTTGTTCATGCCGGTGTAGATTTCAGCTCCCAACATACGGAATATCAATGTCTGGTCGCCTACCAAAGCCTGGTCGTGCGACTCACAATAGGAAATTGTTTTTTCTTCGGCGCGGTGCTGGGTCAGTTCGTGGAACAGTTTGCCCAGGTTCCATTTTTCGTCAGGTACCTCTTTGACAAGTTTTATCCAGTAGTCGGGCACCCCCATCGACATCCTGAAGTCGAAGCCAACTCCCATCTTGTCAACAGGTGCGGCTATCCCGGGATATCCGCTCATCTCTTCCGCGATGGTCAAGGCCTCCGAATTGATTTCGTGGATCATTTTATTGGCTAGGAAGAGATAGGTTAAAGCATCCTCATCCTGTTGGCCATCAAAGTACTCCTCATATTTTGTGAAGTTTCTTTCGAGTCCGTGATCATAATATATCATGCTGGTTACCCCGTCAAACCTGAACCCATCGAACCTAAACTCCTCCAGCCAGTAGCGACAGTTGGAGAGAAGATATTTGACGACCTTTTCTTCGCCATAGTTGAAGCACAGCGAATCCCATGCCTTGTGGATCCTTCTTTTGCCGGTGTGGAAGTATCGGGCAAGAGGGCCGTCGAACTCGCCCAGACCCTCATTGATGTTCTTTACGGAGTGGGAGTGGACCAGATCCATTATAACCCTTAAACCGTTGTCGTGCGCGACATCGATAAGTTCTTTGAGTTCCTCAGGTGTTCCGAATCTCGATGAGGGGGCGAAAAAATTGGCCACATGGTACCCAAAAGACCCGTAAAATGGATGCTCCTGGATCGCCATCAACTGCACCGTGTTATATCCGTTGGCCACTATTCTGGGTATAACTTTCTCCGTGAATTCCCGGTATCTCCCCACGCGGTAATCCTCGGTCGCCATTCCTACATGAGCTTCATATATAAGGGGAGCGGCGGCTTCATAAACAGGCTTTTCGTTTCGCCAGATATATTGGGTGGGCGGAGACCAGACCTGGGCGGAGAAAATCTTTGTATTGTCGTCCTGCACTGCCCTGTTGGCGTGCGAAGGAATCCGTTCGCCCCAACCTCCGTTCCATTTTACAAGTAGTTTATAGAGATCTTCATGATGCAACGCCTCTTCTGGTAATGTTATTTCCCAATCGCCTTCCTCACCGGTTTTGTGGAGTCTATACCTTTCATCCTGCCTCCAGTTGTTGAAAGGGCCAATTATAAATATCTCTGTCGCGTTGGGCGCCCACTCCCTGAATATCCAGCCACTGTTTGTCTTGTGCAGGCCGTAGTAAAGAAAGCTGTTGGCGCAATCTCTCAAACTGCCTCCGGGAGAAAGCCGGTTTTCCATGCCAAGGGCCATCTCATACCTGTTATTTATTGTTTTTTCGAATGGCTTCAGCCAGACATCACTCATATAAAACGGCTCATCGTTGTTCATATAGATAGAATATATTGGGTTAGTCAATACTGAAAAGGTCCTCAACCACCAAGGAATAGATATCTGAAAGCTTGATCCCGGCAGCCTCTGCCTGTTTTGGAACCAGGCTCTCCCTGGTCATACCGGGAACGGTGTTTATCTCAAGAAAGTAAGGTGTTTCGCCTACCACGATAAAGTCGACCCTGACAATGCCCTTACATCCCAGCAGGTCATAAATAGTGGAACTCAGATCCTGTATTTTTCCTGTGATTTGCTCATCCATTGGGGCGGGAGTTATCTCATCGGACAGTCCTGGGGTATATTTTGCCTCATAGTCAAAAAACTCCTTTTTGCTGATGATCTCGGTAACGGGCAGTATTATGGATTTGGATCGCGAAGCGGTTTTTACCACGCCGCAGGCGGTCTCCCTGCCCTCCACAAATTTCTCTATCAGCACTTCATCGCTCTCCTTGAAAGCATTATCAAGTGCGGGCAGCAGCTCTTCAACGGTTTTAACCTTTGAAACGCCGAAGCTTGAACCGCTGTCGTTTGGCTTCACAAAACAGGGCAGACCAAGTCGTTCAATCAATTTGGTCCTGTCCATGGGGTCACCTCTACGGACCAACACCGCATCGGCCATAAGAATCCCATATTCTTTGAGAAAAAGTTTGCAGGCCTGTTTGTTGAAGGTGAGGGCGGAGCAGAAAGCATCGCAGCTGGTATAGGGAATTTTCAGCATATCGAAATAGCCCTGCAACAGTCCGTTTTCACCGGGTGTGCCATGGATAGCTACGAAAACCGCATCAAAACGTATTTTGGTTCCGTTAACATTCAACGAAAAGTCATTTTTATCTATGCCGTGGGCTCTTCCCTTTTCACCTTCCCAATACCAGTTGGTGCCTCTTATAACAATAATATAGGTATTATATTTTGAACCAAGTTCTTTCTTTACCTCATTGGCGCTTTTTATCGATATTTCATACTCGGGGGAGTCGCCTCCCGCTACTATCGCTATTGTTTTCATCTCAGTGCGTTCACTTAAATTGAAATAAAATATCTGTTTGACATAAAAAATCCAGCTCACCCGGGCAAGAGAAATCATTGTATCATTGTTCAATCTCCCGCGAGGAAAGGTACTTTCTCCACTTATTGAGGAGCGTGGACATCCCTTCGGGCAGTTCAGAGTCGAAAGATAATCGTTTTCCGGTTACGGGGTGATCAAAAGCAAGGGTTTTCGCGTGCAGTGCCTGTCCGGGAACAAGTTTGAAGCAGTTTTCCACGAACTGCCTGTATTTGGTGAAAGTGGTACCTTTCAATATCTGGTCGCCACCATATTCAAAGTCGTTGAACAGGGGGTGCTTGATATAGCTCAGATGCACCCTTATCTGGTGTGTTCTGCCTGTCTCCAGCTTACATTCCAGGACAGAGACATATCCCAGATTTTCAGTTACTTTATAATGTGTGACCGCATGTTTGCCCTGACTTCCATCGGGGAACACCTGCATTATCTTGCGGTCGCGAATATTCCTGCCAACATTTCCCTCTATGGTTCCTTCAGGAGGATCGGGCACTCCCCATGCCAAAGCCAAATATTTTCTGTCGGTTGTCCGGTAAAAAAACTGTTGGGACAACCTGTTAAGCGCATATTCTGTTTTGGCGACGACCAACAATCCTGAAGTGTTTTTGTCGATTCGGTGTACAAGTCCCGGTCTCTGCTCCCCGGTGTTGAACATTGGCAGATCCCTGAAATGCCACATCAGGGCGTTGACAAGGGTGCCCGAATAGTTGCCGTAGGCGGGGTGAACCACCATACCGGCGGGTTTGTTCACTACAATAACTTCGTCGTCCTCGAAAACAATATTCAGTGGTATCTCTTCAGGCAGAAGCTTTATCTCCCTGGGCGGGGTTGGGAGGAGAATCTGTATCAGGTCGCAAGGTTTGACCTTATAGTTTGGTTTGACCGGACTGCCGTTTACAATGATGTTGCCGGCATTTGCCGCATTCTGCACCCGTGTCCGGGAGATATTTTCGATACGGGTTGAGAGGAACTTGTCTATCCGTAAGGGCGATTGTCCCGGATCCACCTCAAACTTGTAATGTTCAAAAAGGTCTTGTTGCTCCAGATTCTCCTCTTCGGTCATTTAATGTGTTTTGATTAAGCGGTTAACAGACAACGTTTGGTTTTCGCGTGTAATGGTAACTATGTAATATCCCGCGGGTATTGACGATATGTCGATGTAGTCGGTTAATGGCTGGCTGATCAACTTTCTGCCGAGCAGGTCGGTTATGGAGATAAAATCTGAATTTCTGTTATAACCTTCGGTATCTATATAGATATGTGCAGTGGCCGGATTTGGCCAAAATCTTGTCTTGTTCGACTCTCCGGGCATAGTGATCTCATTGTTGCCGGTTATAAGCGGAAATCCGGCAACCGGTCTGATCATTAGTGTGCCCTCTACCTGTGAAACGTACCAGTTGCCGTTGATCCAGTAGTGTTGACGGCCGTCGGGATGGGTATTCAGGTCGAGTCCAGCGTTCAGGAAGAGTTCCGAATGTTGCCGCCATCCCACATAAAAGGCGCCATCAACGGGGATAGGGTATGGAAGTTTATATGTAAAGAATCCGTTTATTCCATCGCCTTTGACCACTGTTCTATCCTCCAGTTCCAAAAGTATATTTCCGGGTCTCTTGTTGATTTCGTCTTCGTCCCATATTATCAGGTCAAAATTGGTTATGTTGCTTTTTTTATAACTCTCGTTGAAACAGATTCTTACGGCGTAAATAGTATCACGCTCATAACTCCTGAACCTCAGGGCCGCCATCGCATTGGAGGCTCCAAGCCCGTTTATTCCGTACCCGCCTTCAGCGGAACCGTCGTCGTATCCGTAATAATCGGTGAAATATTGGTAATAGACGACAGTATCATTCTCTTTCCTGTCAAATTCATCGGTTATCAGCCAACTTTTTACCTCGAAGATCGCCGAATCGTTGTTTATGGAGTCGAGTTTATAGAACAGTTCGGCATCATAATATACATCGGTTTGTGCCGCTATATTGGTCGCCCCTCCACTGAAACGCCTTATAATGGTACCGGTATAGAGATCGGTTATTTGAAATTCCCTGGTGACATTGCGCACAATATTGTCGTTGTTTCTGTATGCCACGTTAAAGGTGGGTCCCATCTCCTGAAGATAGATTTTTTTGAACTGTTTCCATGGGATCGCCTCGTAACTTTTTAATAGTGATCTGTTGGGATATTTGAAAGCCACGTCGGCCATTATAGTGTCATTGGCTTCCCTGTTCTTGTCTATCACAACATAATCCAAATTCCACTGGTCGCAGTTTCCTACCATAGAAGGGTCGGCGTTGATATTTCCCAGTGAGGCGTTGTTGACGAACCTGAACCTGAACCCTTTTTTCAGGAACTTTTCTTCGGTTATTCCCAGTATCACCGGCTTGAAGCCTTCAAAATCCACATCATCGTTCCGCCATACCTCTTCCCATTTATCCTCTTCAGGAGCATAAAAATATAGTATCAGATTGTCGGTCAACTCCGGTTTGTCGGCCACTCCCCCCGATTCGAAGAAAAAGCTCAACCTGACATTCTCATCGCTGCCATAGTCCAGGTTTATTGGCAATGATGTGAGCTTATCAGCTTCAAAGGGGTATGTTGAGGCATTGTCGTAAATCTCCCCCTTATTGTCTAGGATATCAAATGTTGCCACCCCGGTAGTAATCTGGTTTTTGGAATAATTGTTATTGATATAGACATAGTTGTCTTCCCACAACCTCTCATCGGGGTAAACGCCGGGATAGGAAAAATCGTCGATAAACGGAAGTTCGAGAGTATCCGCCGTTTTGCCCCTGGCGGTTTTTTGATGGATTTTAAGCGCCGGGTTGGAAGTTGTTCCGATAACCACCTCCTGTCCGCTTACACTTGAAAGAGCCAGTAGCAAGAGAGCCGGTATGATTATCGTTTTTCTATTGTCCATATCGAGGTTTAGGGCGCGTTTGCCTGTTTATAATTCTATTGGATTTGAAGGCTCCATGGGCGCTATCGATCCCATGGCACCAATAATCAGGGTCGAATCTACCGGCAGTTTTGACGAGTCGGTTGTTAGCCAAAGATATATTGAAGATCCCAGTTGAACGGTGGCGTTTTCGGAGTAGGCGGGGTTTTGCTGGTAGATGAACGCTTTGGCGCTATCCTCGGCAGTTATGATGGTGTTGTCGAATATGTAGGTGCCCACGTTCAGGGAGGCGCCTATTATCCTGCTTCTGGCCCTTTCAAAATGATATCCTACCAGGTTGGGAACCGAAGTCCGCTTGTCGCTCAGCCCTTTGCCAAGAATAAGGTCGACTTGTGATCCCTTTTCCAGCGTACTGTTGGCCTCAACCTCCCTTCCGTTGTATTGCTGTCCCAAAACCACATCTATCGATATATCAGGTTTATACACCAAAGCCCCTACTTCAAGTCCGGCATTTTCCAGTAGAGCCACAGCCTGTCGCAATGGCAGATCCAACAGGTCGGGAACGGGAACCATTTCAGGCTGGATCGCATTGATTATCAGGGATATATTTCTGCCTTTTTTTACTTTGAAGCCGGGTTTCGGATTTTGTTCGGCTATCATTCCCTTTTCAACTGAATCGGTATACACGGAATCTATTACCGTGAAATTGAGTTTTGATTTCTTGGCGACTTTGGCGACCTCGTCCAGTGATAAACCAATAAAATCGGGCACAGGTCCGGCTTGGCCGTGGCGGGTATAAATATTGAGCCACAACAACGAGATAAGCAGGAAACCTGAAGCTATCGCGACCGCGTATCCAAGGTGCCTGAAAAAAAGTTTGCTCTTTAAGAAGGTTTTGAAACTCATGGTTCAGTTGTTCTAAAGTTAAACGCAAAGTTAATTATTAATATTGTTTCTTTTTATCGGCCTGTAAAACGAATCCCTTTCGATTGGGTTAAAACCGGCCTGACGTATAAGTTTATCTATTTCATCGACCGTCATGGATGGGTTTTTCTCCTCTGCTCCGGCCATAGAGTAGATTTTGGTGGTATCTTCAATGGTGCCATCGAGGTCGTCCGCGCCGTACCAAAGACTTATCTGGGCCATCTCCCTTCCCGTCATGGGCCAGTATGCTTTTATGTGTGGTATATTGTCGAGAAAGATTCTGCTTACGGCATAGTTGCGAAGTTCTTCAACTATAGATACCTCTCCGAGAGCAGACATACTGTTGTTGGCGCTCTTGTATTTCAATGGGATGAACGCATTGAAGCCTCCCGTGATATCTTGCAACTCCCGAAGTCTGTTGAGATGATCGACCCTGTGGCTATAGTTTTCGATATGTCCGTACAGCATCGTAGCGTTTGAAGGTATTCCCTGTTCATGCGCTATCCTATGGATCTCCAGCCATGTCGCGGGGGAACTTTTTTCGGCACAAATTTTAGATCTTATTTTTTCGTCGAATATCTCCGCTCCACCCCCGGGAATCGATCCCACTCCCGCCTCTTTAAGCAAAGTTATCCCTTTGGCCAGGCTCAAGCCCGATTTTTTTACCATTAAATCTATCTCTACGGCGGAAAAGGCTTTAATATGGAGTTGGGGTCTCTCTTCCCTGACCCTTTTTATCAGATCAATATAGTAATAGAGGTCATGTTGGGGATGGGCACCGCCCACTATGTGTACTTCGGTTACGGGCTCCTCTTTGAATCTCCTCACAATATCTATCATCCCGTCGATACTGTGTTCCCATGCCTGGGGGTCGCCGGCTTTTTTGTGATATGAACAGAAAGCGCAGTTGTATGCGCAGATATTTGTAGGCTCGATATGAAAATTTCTGTTGTAATAGGCATTATTTCCGTTTATCCGGGATCTTACCTTGGTGGCGAGCACCCCAAGTAGCGGCAGTTCCGCCATCTGGTACAGCAGGAGCGCATCTTCCGCTGAAATCCTGTTCCCCCCTTCCACCGTTTCCGATATTTTACGGATATCTCTGTTTTCAATGGTAGCCGCAAGAAATGACATACTGTTTTTATTAAAAACGTTACCGGGTAAAAGTAGTTCTATTGAAAGAGAAAAAAAAGGATGTTCCGTAACCGAAACATCCTTCCATATCATTTATTGAATGTAAATGGTTAAGCCTTCAATCTCATATCGCATGAAACGGACAACCTTTTCCTGCCTTTGGCTCTTCTGGCCGACAGAACCCTTCTTCCGCCGGGAGTGGACATCCTCTCCCTAAATCCGTGTTTGTTCACTCTTTTTCTCCTTGATGGCTGAAATGTCCTTTTCATCGCGTTTATTCTTTATAATATTGTAGTTTCTCCGAATTGAGACCGCAAAGATAGAAAATTTTTGGATAAATAAAATTTATAGGCCGCATTTTTCATAAAGATTATCCAATTTTATGGTACGCAATAAAAAGCAGGTTAACGGGTTAAAGTTAAATATTCCACGGGTAACGTTCTTCTACCTCCAGAGGTTGGGTAAAAATCGGTAATAGAGCAGGTCGCGCCATGTAATAAAGTCGTGTGCCGCTCCACCAAGGTAATATTCATGTTTTATGCCCA
>DUOU01000075.1 GCA_012838685.1 Bacteroidota bacterium
AGGTATAGGTTTAATATTGGCGGTAGACCGTATTCTTGATATGTTCAGGACAGCGACAAATGTTTACGGTGACACTTGTTGCGCGGTTGTGATAGCAAAATCCGAGGGAAAAGAACTATTGGTGTAAATAATTTATCTGCTCTAATCTCTTAATTGTTGCTATCCAACAAATAACCCTACTAACCCCCATATATTCAAAACAAAAATACAACCCTTATTTCGGGATTGGAATAATATTCACAACCAGATCCACCAACAGCCCATAGTGCCATAATGTTCGCCGATGATCCCACCCCTATGCGTTGCGATATTCCACCTCCAAACAGAACAGTGTTTATTCTGTATGTACCCTCAGAACCGGAAAGTATATTGAGAACCTCATCCTCAAGATGCGCGAAAATCCCAAGATTAACCCTAATGGGAATTACATTAGCGAGATCCTGAACAATATATAGTTCGGTATAGAGTTTTGCGCCAACAATGTTATAGACGTTTTCTTCAAATTTATAGAAACGATATTCAGGTCCCATGGCGACCGCTACTCGCGGAAACAGCCAATAACCTATTATAGGAGAAATGCTTATATCCGTAACGGAGCCAAACTGAAGCCCAAAATTACCTCCATAAAATAGTCTCTCCCTGAACGAAGGAACATCCGGACCGCTGTTTTGACCAATTAGTCTGGAAACGGGGAGGCAGACTATGATCAACAGTACTATCAGAAATTTTTTATTCATCCGATGAGATAATTTCTCTATGGCAAACGTCCGATTAAAATAAAAAAACAAAGTTTAAAGTTACAATTTTCGGCTTATCAAAAAGAAGACCGGTTTCAAAAAAACCGGTCTTCTTTTTATCACATACAAACTTTGGTCAACCTTTTTCAACCAAAGCTTTTGTATCTCTCGCTATAAGCAACTCTTCATCAGTTGTTATACAAATAACCTTAACTTTTGATTCGGGTTTGGAAATTACAATAGTTTTACCTTTTACCCCATGATTTACCTCCGGATCAAATACAATTCCAATACTTTCAAGATCTGTGCATGACATTCTTCTCATATTGTAATCGTTTTCACCTATCCCTCCGGTAAATACGACCAAATCGAGTCCATTCATAGCCGCAAAATAAGATCCTATGAATTTCTTGACCTTGTAAGCATACATTTTCAAGGCTAAAATAGCCCTTGGATTGCCCTCATCCGCAGCGGCTTTAATATCCCTCATATCCGAGGATACCCCGGAAACTCCCAACATTCCGCTCTCTTTCATTATAAGGGATTCTACTTGACTGGGATTTAAATTTTCTTTATCAGCAATGTAATTTACAGCTCCCGGGTCTATCTCGCCTACTCTTGTTCCCATATAAAGACCATCCGTAGGGGTAAATCCCATTGATGTGTCGATTACCTCTCCGTTCTTCACGGCAGCAACAGAAGCCCCATTGCCCAAATGACAGGTAATTATTTTCAAACTTTTTATATCTTTTCCCACAATTTCAGCTGCTTTATGGGCGACATATTTATGGCTGATCCCATGGTAACCGTACTTTCTCATCCTGTATTTGCCATAATATTCGTACGGTAAAGCGTACATATAGGCATAATCCGGCATTGTTTGATGAAAAGATGTGTCAAAAACAACCACCTGGGGTGTTCCGGGCATCGATTTTCTCGCGGACAGAATTCCCTTGAGTGCTCCCGGATTGTGAAGAGGGACTATTGGGATACAATCCTCTATCTCCTTGATTACGTCATCATCCACAAGTACGCTCTCTTTGTACGTTCCTCCGTTAAGCACCCTGTGCCCCACCGCATCAATCTCCCCAACACTTTTGATTACTCCATGTTCCGGATCGCAGAGAGCCTTGTTAACCATTGAAATACCAACAGTATGATCGGGAATATCAACGTTCTCAACCCTATAAGATTCTTTATTAGTTGGTTTGTGAGTCAAAATACCATTATCGATCCCTATTCTTTCCACTAAACCTTTCGCGAGAATTTCAGGATCATCCTTCATGTCGAATAGCTGGTATTTAATGGAAGAACTACCGCAATTTAATACTAATACTAACATTTTTGATTTATATATTTATGGTTTATGATTTTTTGATTCCAGCGGCTTGATTTGACGTTATAGCTATAACATTTACTATATCATCAACCGAACATCCTCGCGACAAATCATTGATTGGGGCCGCCATCCCCTGAAGTATCGGACCTATTGCCTCCGCTCCGGCCAGTCGCTGTACAAGCTTGTAAGCTATATTGCCGCTAGCCAGATCCGGAAAAACCAAAACATTCGCTTTACCGGCTATCTTACTGCCAGGTGCCTTCAACTGGCCAACAGATTCTACCAATGCGGCATCTGCCTGGAGTTCTCCATCGATCAACAACTCCGGCGCCATCTCCTTCGCGATTTTGGTGGCATTTACAACCTTGTCGACCAACTCATGTTTAGCGCTTCCTTTGGTCGAGAAACTCAACAGTGCTATTCTCGGTTCAATGCAGGCAATATTTTTAGCTGTTGCCGCGGAAGCTATCGCGATTTCAGCCAGTTCCTTGTCGGTTCCAGATGGATGAACGACACAGTCCGCGAAAACCATTACCCCATCATCACCGTACTTCTTATCTTTTAAGATCATTATAAACGCTCCCGACACAACTGAAATACCCGGAGCTGTCTTGATATACTGAAAGGCAGGCCTCAACACATCGCCTGTAGAATGTATTGCCCCGGAAACCTCTCCATCCGCATCCCCGTTCTTGATCATCATAACGCCCAGATATAGGGGATTCTCTATCAACCTTGAAGCCTCTTCCCTGCTAAGCCCCTTGTGTTTGCGTATCTCGACCATCAGATCAATATATTCTTCTTTTTTTTCGTGGTTCTTTGGGTCAATTATGGTTGCCTTGCCAATATTCCGCAATCCATACTCTCCGGCCAATCTTTTTATCTCCCCGGGATCACCAATAAGAACGATCTGGGACAACCCTTCGGACAGCACAATATCGGCAGCCCTCAAATTCCTCTCCTCATAACCTTCAGGAAGCACTATCCTCTTATTCTGTTTTTTTGCGTTTTGTTTGATTTTTTCTATTAATTCCATTGTATATCAATATTTTAAGTTTATACGGTTAAGACCGCATAAATGTAAGAATAATTGTAGAATCATTCAGCTTAAAAGAGGGTTAAAAACCAACAATGGTTTGACTACAATTATCTGATCAACATTGTCGATAACAGGAACAGCGGTTAAAAACCAACAATGGTTTGACTACAACTGGATTTTTTCTTTAGCCAGGCCCGCCCGCTCCCCCCTGGAAAGTTTGCTGGGTGTTTTTCCTTGGCTATATTTTTAGGCATAAAACTATCGATTATTGTATTCATATGCTCGTTGTATAGCGCTCAATATTATACCAACTTAAGTAAAAATATTATTTTTGACCGTTTTTCCGTGTCCAAAAAAATGAGTCTACAAATTTTAAGGAGAGAATTAGAGGAATTAAAAAGGGATCTGAACGGCGAACTGGAGTTCGACGATCTAATCACAACCATTTATTCAACTGATGCGTCGGTTTACAAGGAACGGCCTTTAGCTGTAACCTGGCCAAAAGATATCAGCGATATCAAAAAAATACTTTTGTTCGCCGCTGATCACAAAGTTGGATTAATAGCCAGGGCCGCGGGGACATCACTGGCCGGACAAGTTGTAGGGAACGGAATAGTCATGGATGTTTCCAAACATTTTAATAAAATTC
>DUOU01000076.1 GCA_012838685.1 Bacteroidota bacterium
CATATACATTACCACCATTACTACTAGTAAGCTTGTTGTTACCAGCAGCACTATTAACTTCGCTGTCATCCATAGGATCAGATAGACTTGCTACATCATCATACACATTAGCCCTAACAACACCAAGGTTGTTTAAGTAATTATTTATCTGAGGTATCCATATATAATCAAAATTATCATAACCAGTATACCCATGTTCAAATTCCTCAGCATCCATCTTATAGGATTCGCCTAAGATTTCTTTGTACAGGGCTGCCATTTTTCTATACATTTCTCTATCAACAGCAGATCTTTCAGTATTTTTAGATGCTCTTTCAGCGAAAAATATAATATTGTCCCTTATAAAATGGGCTAAACCAACAAAATCAAGCGTACCAGGTTCTTCTACATTTGTAACACCAGATCTTTCAAACAACAGACCTACGAGTGTGCCCAATGTATCTTTATATTCAAGCCTACTGTCGAGATTCTCTACAATATTAGTACCAACCACAGTCTTTTGATATTCGCCTGGTTTTATTTCAACCTTATCTTTGTGTAGTTTACTTTTTGAATACAGACCGCGACCTATGTGTGTAAACAATAATTCTATATCGTAGTCGTTTAGTTTGTTTTCACCTATAAACAATCTATATATGAATTGCTTTAACTTAATGAAAAATCTTTCTATAGCAGTATACTTAGGACCTATGGTAGCATAATTCTTCCTCATAAAGTTTTGAAATTCATCTGCTAACTTCTCTTCTACCTGCTTGTCTGTGAATTCTTCTTTTGGCATCTTATAACGTAACCTGGCGGCTCGTATCAACCTGGCATGTTCGACTGCACCAAGGTACCCTAAACTAACTCTATGGAAAGACTCGTGATATACAGTAGACGGTTCAGAGGCATACCATATTTTAATAGCATCGTGAGAGTATAAAGCAAAATTGGCTTTGCCTTTATATACTAAATCTTCAAGTTTTCCCTTTATTTTCCACTCGCTTTCTTTAATGCCAATCATTTTGTGGGCCCATTGTATTGCAGCCTTAAGGACGAATGTGTCAATAGGTTTTGGCATAATAAGACTAATTAGAGATATCTATAAAAACAATACAACAAGTTAATTATTTTTTTAATATCTCGCTATACATTTTTGAGCGCTTGCTCTCCTTGGTCATTAGAGCCGGTTCTCCAACTATTCCATTGATATTGCTCCTGATTTTACCGGTCTTAACATATTTTTCTTGAAATTGCGACAATAATGTTGTCTCTCTTTTCCCGCGATTCCGTAAAATTTAAGGTTTTATCGCATTATCTTAATGCACGGTTTCAGTGGCTATACAACTTATATTTTATTATACGGAACTATTGCCGCTTAAAATTTTAAGGAATTACTGATCAGGGGGATCAGATCAAATTCTATTGTTTTGGATATGTTCGCCCTTATAAAATTTATTTTTACCCTGTCAATATTCTTAAAATAGTTGCCCTGTTCTTCATAACGGATCTCCCCGGCAGGGGTGTCGTTGATCGAAATTATTTTGTCGTCAACCCTTAGTCCCAGTTGCTCGGCCATACTTCCATCATACATGCCGGTAACGATCCATCCTCCCAAAGTCTCGCAGCGATCCACATATTTAAATCCTAATTTGTTGAACACAAAGGGTTCTTCAAAATTTTCTCCCGGACGAATGTACAGGTTGCTATTGGGAAAATCGAATATAAGGCTGAATCTGTCCAGTATGTTGTTTCCCAACATACCGATGTAATCACCCTCTTTCAACATACCGGCAGTATCGATGCTGTAACCCAATATCGCGTTGGGAAGAGAAAAATTGGAGATCGCGACGGATTGGGCAATAAATTCGTAACCGGCCGATTCGCCCCCCACGCCACCGTACGCATCATAAAATTTGGCTTTGCGTTCAATCTTGTCCTGAAGATTGTTCTCATACGCGGCAAGAGTTGTAAGTGAACTTGATGGATTCGCCAAATCTATCAGGAAGTTGCCGCTGAGAGTGAGATCATCTATGGTGATCTTCACAGGCACGGTATATGAATGGTCGATTTTTTTTAATGGTACCATATCATATCCCTTTACATCCACTTGATCTATTGAGTTATATATCTGGATATACTCTCTTGAATAGTTGATTTCCAGTACACTGTTCAGAAAGTAGGCTGTTCCGAGCAGACCATCGATAAAGTCACCTCCAATAGGTTTTAACTTCATAACCGGCACGAAGGAGGTTTTGTATCTGTAGTTTCCAAAGGAAAAATCCACGGTATCCTGGATTATTATAATATTTTGATAACCTGTTCCTACGCCTTCTATTCTGTAATTTAGCAGATTTTTGAAGCTGTAACCGCCGGCCGCATAAAAAAGGGTGTCGAGGTAGAGGTTGTCGGCTCCCGTGTCTATCAGAAATATACCTTCATTTCCGTTTATTGAACCTTTTATGTGGATATAATCCTCATAAATCATCGGAATGGCGTTTCGCGGTAAGGGCAAGTTTTTTGTCTCCCCGGCATCGCGGATACTCTTTTCCCTCTCCTGCGGATTACATGAAGCGGTAAAGACAAGGGCGGTCGTTATAATGAAAATTGATATGGTTTTTAACAAAGACATCTATGATCCCAATTTTTCGCCCTCAAGGAAACATTATGAATTTTAACACCCAAAAATAGGCAAATAATGAATATGAAAACAGGCGGTCAACAAAAGAAATGGTTAACAGGTTCTTTTTTATGGCTTTGAACGGTCGGATGACTGTTTTTTATTTATAAGGTCCATTATTTTTGTCTATATAATTCTCTATTGTCACTTCCTTTTTCTATTTTTGTTTGACAATGGGAGAGGGGAAAATCATAAAATATACCGCTTCAGCGGGTTCGGGCAAGACTTATACGCTTACACGGGAATATATTCGCTATCTTTTAGAAAACCCAACTGCTTACCGCTCCATTCTGGCGGTGACTTTTACCAACAAAGCCGCGGCCGAGATGAAAAGGAGAATCCTTGATGAACTGGCGAAGATAGCGGCCGGGGAAAAAAGTTCGATACTTGATGAGATCATATCTGCTTCCGGAAAACCTTTGACCGGATCCTCGCCGGGAGAGGACGCGAAGATGATTTTGTCGGCGATTTTAAGCGACTATTCCAGGTTCAGCATAGGCACGATCGACAGTTTTTTCCAAAAGGTTTTCAGGGCGTTCGCCAGGGAAATTGGCGTTCAGACCAACTTTAATCTTTACTTGAAACATAACCGGATCTTGAAGGACTCTATTTCCGGGATGGTTAACAATCTTACCGATGGTGACGCTTTAAGGGAATGGTTGGTGAGTTATGCGGGGCGTCTTTTTGATGAAGGAAAAAGGATTAATCTTGAGAAGTCAATTTATGATTTGGCCCACACGGTTTTTTCCGAAAAATATAAGCTTTTACCGGAAGAGGCAAAAACAAAACTTTCCGAACTTGACAACATCAGGGTGGCAATATCTGAACTGGAAAAGTCTGTTTCATTGTTCGAAACAACTTTGAAGAGAATGTCGTCGGAGGCACTGGAGATAATCGACAGAAATGGAGTAACCGACTCAATGCTCGCGGGGGGCGAAAACGGGGTCGGACAATATTTGAGGACACTTGCTAACGGAACAATCAAGCAACCTTTCGTCGTGGTTTCAAAAAGTTTGGAAAACAACAAATGGAAAGCCTCCAGGGGAGATACCTCCCTGGTTGACTTAGCG
>DUOU01000007.1 GCA_012838685.1 Bacteroidota bacterium
ATATCGATGACGCTATAAGCCGGGCAGGCTTTGGTATTGCATGAACTGACAGCAATGGCAGTTATGAAAACAACGATACAAATAATAGCAATTCTCTTCATTTCTCCATTCTCCATTTTTATATTAAACTACAAAAATAGATTTTTCCTTGTAAAAACAATGGTTAGGGGCAAAATTTTATCAACAAGCGGGAATTTCACCCTTTTTAAGGTACGATGTTTTGGTTCCCTTATTGCCTGTTTTGTCCAAATATCGTAAATTTGTTGGTTCCCGGTCTTTAGGGTTATTAATAAAGATAACGCTGTTTTTCCGGTGTATGGTATGAGGTTCGTAGTGTAATATTTTTAAAATCGATTATATAGTATGAACAAAAATCTATTAATAGTTATAATGATGATCTTATTGGGTTCCTGTGGCGCCGCCACCGAGAAATTCAACTATCCGGTTACGAGGAGAGGCGATATTGTGGACACTATTTTTGGGGTGCCCGTTCCGGATCCTTACAGATGGCTTGAGGATGATATGTCTGCCGAGACGGCCGAATGGGTAAAAAAACAGAATGAGGTTACCTTCGGGTACCTGGAAAAAATCCCCTATCGGGGAGAGATATTGAAGGGGCTGACAGACCTGTACAATTATGAAAAGTATGGGATGCCGTTCAAGAGGGGAGATTATACCTATTTCGCGAAGAACGACGGTCTGCAGAACCAATATGTCTATTATCGCCAAAAAGATGGAGGGGAGAGAGTGGAGCTGTTTCTCGATCCAAATACCTTTTCCGCGGATGGAACCACCTCCCTGGGCGAGATGGGTTTTTCAAAGGATGGGACCATGTTCGCCTATTCGATCTCGGAAGGGGGCTCCGACTGGCGAAAAATAATAGTGATGAACGCCGTGACCAAAGAGGTTTTGGCCGACACCATTAATGACGCGAAATTCACCTCCATATCGTGGCTGGGCAATGAAGGCTTCTTTTATTCGAGTTACGATAAGCCTGAAGGCAGCCAGCTATCCGCGATGACAGACCAACACAAACTCTATTTCCATAAGATTGGAACGAAACAGTCATCGGATATAGTGGTTTTTGGCGATAAACAGGTAAGGCGATATGTTGATGGTTGGGTAACCGAGGACCAAAGATATCTTGTCATCACCGCCGCCGAATCCACTACCGGCAATGAGCTGTACGTCAAGGACCTCTCTAAAGATTCAAATCCCATAAGAACAGTTGTTGATAACTTTGAAAGCGATAGTTACGTTATCGGCAATGTGGGAAGCGATCTTATCATACAGACAAATTATCGGGCTCCGAATGTCAGGGTTGTCAAGGTAAACGCGTCCTCCCCAAAAATGGGGAACTGGGTGGATCTGATCCCTGAAACCGAAAATGTTATGCAACCATCCACCGGAGCCGGTTATATTTTCGCCAACTACCTGGTTGACGCTATCTCCAGGGTGAAGCAATACGATACGGACGGAAACCTTATTAGGGAGATTGACCTGCCCGGGCCGGGTTCAGCCGGGGGCTTCAGTGGAAGGATGGCGGATAAGGAGATATACTACTCCTTTACCAATTATGTGACACCCGGATCTATATATAAACTTGATCCCGCCACCGGTGAAGCGGAACTCGACAAAAAACCGGCGATCAATTTTAATGGCGATGAATTTGTTTCCGAGCAAAAATTCTACACATCAAAGGACGGCACTAGAGTCCCTATGATCATAACCTATAAAAAAGGGACAAAGCTTGACGGTAAAAACCCGACTATACTATACGGTTACGGAGGGTTCAATATCAGTGAGACCCCGGCTTTCAGCATCACGGCCGCATGGTGGATGAAGAACGGTGGCGTTTATGCCGTCGCCAATATCAGGGGTGGCGGGGAGTACGGAGAGGCGTGGCATCTCGCCGGAACTAAGATGAACAAGCAGAACGTGTTCGATGATTTCATCGCCGCCGCTGAGTACCTGATAGACAACAAATATACATCGCCCGATTATCTGGCTATTATGGGAGGTTCCAACGGTGGGTTGCTCGTTGGTGCGGTAGCCAACCAGCGCCCGGAACTTTTTAAGGTTGCCCTGCCCGCTGTTGGCGTTATGGATATGCTTCGTTATCATAAATTCACCGCCGGTGCCGGTTGGGCGTACGACTACGGAACAGCTGATGACAGCAAGGAGATGTTCGAATATCTTTTGGGTTACTCCCCGGTGCACAATGTAAAGGAGGGAGTGAGATACCCGGCGACCCTGGTTACTACGGGTGACCATGATGATAGGGTAGTTCCGGCGCATTCGTTCAAGTATATCGCCAACTTGCAGCTTAAGCAGTCGGCCTCCAACCCGGTGTTGATCCGTATAGAGACCAATGCCGGACATGGTGCCGGCACCCCCGTTAGCAAAACACTTGAACAACATGCCGACATTTTTGGTTTTACTCTTTGGAACATGGGGGTAAAAAAACTTTTAGGAGAATAACTATTTTTTGAAAATTATGGACAATATACAGAACATTCTTAAAAACAGGAGGACCATCAGGTCCTATTCCGACAGAGATGTGGACAAAGATCTTTTGAACGACATACTGGAGATGGGATGCAGGGCATCAACCACCGGTAATATGCAGGTATACAGCGTTGTTGTGACAAGAGACAGCGACAAG
>DUOU01000008.1 GCA_012838685.1 Bacteroidota bacterium
ATTAAAAATTCATATAATAACTCCTTGGATCCGAAAATCATTATACCCTCACTGCTTCTTCCCCTTATAGGTTTTCCTATTACCGGGAAACTAATTTCATCAAAATTTATTGAGCTCTTATTGAATGTAATTATAGTGCTACAGATATTCTGACTGCTTAAATAATTATATGATTTCAATTTGTTCCTGCACAACTCTATTGTATTTTCGCCTGAAATACATAAACAAACATGTTCATTAAAACATGTTCTGTTCATATTGAGCACATCTATCTCAGGATCTGTTAAAGGGATAATGTAACCAACATTTTCTTTCTGGACGATATCTATAATTACTTCAAGATAATTCTTTTCATAGGAGCTTGGCACCTGATAAAATTTGTTAACGTTATAAGCATCGGCTATCCAGCTTTTGGGATGTGTATCACAACCAATTACCTTATAACCACAGTTTATTAGGTTTTTTATGACAATATCTCCGGATAAAGAACCTATTGCGGTGACCAAAACTATTTTTGATTTATGTTTCATTAATACCCGTTAAAGTTGCCTTATCAAAGTATATTCGGATACATTACCAGATTCTCTTAAAACAAATCCTTTCCCCTTATATAACCTGATCGCCTCTTCATTTTTCCGGTTGGTATTAACATGAATAAGATTCATCCCCTGCTTTATTGAGGTCTCAATAAACGTCTCCAACAACGTAGTCCCAATACCCTTCCCCCTATAGTTGCTCAAAACAAATAAAATTGAAATATATCCGATTCTATTTTCTACGTCATTGTTATATCCCCCAATAATACCAATAATATGTGAATCGTTTTTAATAAAAAATAAATCGCCAAATTTCAATAACTTATTGGCATAATCTATTATATCCGTCACTCTGTTCAATGGAACCGGAAAATCATCGTTAATTGAATTGAGAAACGCAATTATTTCGTCAGGTTTTGTCTTATTTTTATCCAGAACTTGGTACATCAATTAAAAATATTCTTGATTTCATCAAAAAAGCCAACAATTCCACCTGTATGTACAAAAAGTATATTTTTATCGCAAATCCTGTTTTTTCGCAGATATTCTGTCATTCCGTAAAAAGCCTTTCCCGAATAAACAGGATCAAGAAATACGCCATCAATATTTATTACATCCCTTACCAATCCAACAACAGAAGAGTCATACTTCCCATAGCCTCCCAGTAACCAGTCATCAAGAATTATTACATTAATCGACTTATCATCGATTTTTAAATTTATCGTGTCCATATAATTCTTTACGTTATCTCCTATAATAGCTTCGGCTTGTGAGCTTTTTCTGGCAGTTGAGATTCCTATTATTTTTTTATATGAATCATCGTTTAAAATATTGCCACAAATAAGTCCGGATTGTGTAACACCGGTGGAAGAGGCAATAAATATATACTCAAATTTTTTTCCGTTGGATGCTTCAAATTTCGATATCTCGTCATAAACATCCACATATGCTTGAACAGGAGTACTTTCGTTTCCCTTTCCATATTTATCTCCATAAATATAGTAAGGCTTAAATCCTTGATGAACATACTTTTCAATCGTACTTTCAATTACTTCCGGGACATTGGCTCTTTCACATGTCACAATATCAGCACCACAACTACTTGTAATCAATTCATTATATGTGTCTTTAACCGCATCATTACTTTCAATACAATAGATAATACAACATTTAACATTAACCACTGAACTCATGTTGGCGATTACTCTACACAAATTTGATCTAACACCACCATAACCGATGATCATGTCACACCCTTTCTTAAACATATCGTCAAGATAGGTCAACGCTATACGAACCTTATTACCCCCCAGTGAAAATGGCAATAAATCTTCTCTCTTATAAAATAGGTTATTGTTCCCTATAAAATAGTTGGACCTAATAATAGGGGTTTCATAGTTTTTCAAAGATTCCAATTTCATAAAAGAAGCCTTTCGCTCGCTACATTAAATCATTTCAATCAATATAATATCCACTTCCACCCTTGTAATTATATCCGTATTTACCATAATACCCCTTTCCGTAATAGTTATAGCCATAACTATATCCAACTGCATACCCTCCATATCTCATACCATAACCGTAATAACCCCTAAGCTTAATATCATTCAATACTATCGCCATATTCTTCATTTGGCCACTACTCCTGAAATATTCAATAAGATCCAGGGTATTCCTAGATGAGTATCGCTGACGTACAATAAATAGGTTAACATCTACATAAGGCGCAATAAGTAAAGTATCAGTAACAACACCTACAGGCGGAGTATCGAAAATGATATAATCGAACTCTTTTTTTGCTCTTTCGATAAACTCTTTCATTCTTTCTCCTTCTATAAGCTCCGATGGATTGGGAGGAATGGCACCAGCAGGTACAAAATACAAATTCTCTACCTCAGTTTTTTGTATGATCTCTTCATATTCACTGTTATTGCTTAGAAATGTGCTCATCCCGGAAAGATTACTTTTAAAAATCTTGCCCAGCTTGGGTTTTCTCAGATCAAGACCAACCAGAAGCACTTTTTTGCCAAGAGCGGCTGTTATTGCGGAAAGATTCGCGGAAACAAAACTCTTTCCTTCGGAAGTAATTGTCGAGGTCACTGTTATTACCGCGGTCTTGTTTTCATCAACATAATATTTTATTGCTGTACGAACAGAACGGAACGACTCTGATAAAGAAGAACCCGGTTTTTCAACAACCGGGAGTTGATTATCACTATCATTGTGACCTATATAGCCTATTAGGGGTACCCGTGTTCTTCTTTCGATATCTTTTTTGTCGAGAATTTTGTCGTTCAAATTATCTAAAATGACCAAACATAACGCAGGTAAAGCTAAACCAAAAAACCATGCCAACATTATGTTTTTATTCTTTCTAGGTCTAATTTGTGTAGTACTATGCCGAGCGGCTCTATCTATTATCCTATTGTCAGAAACATTGGATGCCCTTGCTATCTCAGATTCAGATCTCTTTTCAAGTAGATAAGTATAAACCGTATTGTTCAGATCAAAATTCCTTTCAATATTTATAAGTTGCCTTTCCGTTGATGGCAGATTGGATAATTCCACTTCAACCTCGGCAATCCTTTTATCAATCTCGGTCATCGACATATTTAAACTACCCAAACTATTACTTACATTTTCTTTTAACTCTTGCCGAATTTTATCGAGTTGCCCTGTTAAAAGTGTGTAAACTCCTTGCTGGGTATTTAGACTATAACCCACTTCTGCTATCTGTTTTTGAATATCGGACAATTCATTCACCAATCTTAGCAATACAGGATCGGTAATCCCCATCACTGTTGGCGAAATAATGGTGGCATTCATATCTTTCGACTCCAGATAATGAGATAAATACTCATAATACTTGTGCTGAAGCTCCAGCGAAATTTTTTCATTCTCAAATTTTTCAAGTCGGGATTGGATATAATTTCCCTCTGTAGACATATCAATAAATCTGTTCGATTGGCGGAACAATTCCAACTGGGATTCCGACAAAGCAAGCGAATCGACAATAATAGAC
>DUOU01000009.1 GCA_012838685.1 Bacteroidota bacterium
CGCCAATGCGGCGCTACATCCCGTTGACCTGAAAACCTCGCTGAAATGTTCCATCTTGCCGGCACCTCCGGAAGCTATTACGGGAATCTTTACGGCCCTGGTCACCTCGCCTGTAATGTCGATTGAAAAACCTTTTTTTGTCCCGTCCCCCCGTATAGATGTAAGCAGTATCTCACCGGCGCCCAGATCTTCGACTCTTTTGGCCCAGTCCACGCAATAGAGCCCCTCTATAGGGGTATTGCCACCATCCACGCAGACGTTCCATCCTTCGGTTGTGAAGTCGGTGTCTATCGCTACAACCACGCACTTGCTGCCAAACTCTTTGGCCAGTTCGGTTATCAGGGCGGGATATCTCACCGCCGCCGAGTTTATACTTATCTTGTCGGCTCCCGCCTCCAGGAGTAGGGCAGCATCTTTGACGCCTGTTATGCCGCCTCCCACCGTGAACGGCAGGTTGATCCTGGCCGCTATTTTTTCCACAAGTCCGGCGAATGGCTTTTTGTTTTCGTTGGTCGCCGTGATGTTCAGAAACGCCAGCTCGTCGGCCCCCTGTTCCACGTATGCCGCGGCCAGCTCCACCGGATCGCCGGCGTCGCGGATATCCACAAAGTTGACCCCCTTGACGGTGCGGCCGTTTTTTATATCCAGACAAGGGATAATTCTCTTTTTTAACATATGTTTTTATTTTTTGTCTTGTTGTTAAACTTACAGCTTCTTAAAAATATACCTTTTTTAACTTATCGCTCCGCTCAAAATCATCTTTTTCAACGCTTCAAGGGAGATTTTTCCTTCGTATATGGCCTTGCCTATAATTACGCCCTCGCAGCCTGCCTCCAATACCTCCTCAATATCGTTCAACGATGAAATGCCGCCACTCGCTATAAGATTGACCTTCACTGTTTCAAGGATTTCCTTGTAAATTTCCGTTGAGGTTCCGCCCAACATCCCATCCTTGCTCACATCGGTGCATATTGTGTATAGTATTCCTTTGCCTACATTCTCCTCGATATGGGGGATCAACTCCTTTTCGGATCTCTTTGTCCATCCATGGGTGACTATTTTACTCTCTTTGAAGTCGGCTCCCAATATTATCCTTTCACCTCCGTAGGTCAGGAGCCATTTTTCGAACAGTTCGGTGTTGTTTATGGCCACGCTGCCCGCGGTGATTTGGCGGGCACCACATTCAAAAGCGATTCTGAGGTCATCGTCGCTACCCATTCCCCCCCCAAAATCGATTTTCAGCCCCGTTTTCGCGGCCAGTCTCTCCAACACCTTGTAGTTGGTTATTTTTTTGTTTTTTGCTCCGTCCAGATCCACCAGGTGCAGGTATTGGATTCCGTTATCCTCAAATTCCCTGGCAACCTCCAGGGGGTTTTCGTTATAGATCTTTTTGGTGTTATAGTCCCCTTTTGTTAACCTGACGCATTTACCGTCAATTATATCTATTGCCGGTATTATTCGCATTTTTCTCTCCATTTATCCCGTTTTATTTTCTAAAAGCTTCCCTGAAGTTTCCCGTTTTATTTTCTAAAAGCTTCCCTGAAGTTTCCCGTTTTACTTCCTAATTACTTCCCAATTACTTCCCGTTTGCTTCCCAATACTTCCCGTTTGCTTCCCAAAAACTTCCCGTTTGCTTCCCAAAAATTACAAAGTCCCCTTGGTAGAGGGCAACTGGAAATCGCCCGAAGGTTTCAGACCGTTTTTGACCGATTTGGCGAAAGCCTTGAAGATACCCTCAATCTTGTGGTGGTCATTGTCGCCTTCAGCCTTAATATTCAGGTTACATTTGGCGTTATCCGAAAACGACTTGAAAAAGTGGTAAAAAAGTTCCGTCGGAACTCCTCCCACTTCATGGCCTTTGAACTCAACCTCCCATACAAGCCAGGCTCTTCCCCCAAAGTCCACGGCCACCTGGGCCAGGCAATCGTCCATGGGCAGGGAAAACCCGTATCTTTCTATACCTTTTTTGCTTCCCATAGCTTTAACGAAAGCCTCTCCCAGCGTTATCGCGGTATCCTCTATAAGGTGGTGCGGATCAACCTCCAGATCGCCTTTAGCCCTGATAACAAGGTCTATCCCCCCATGTTTCGATATCTGTTCCAGCATATGGTCAAAAAAACCCACACCTGTGGATATCTCGCTCTTACCGCTACCGTCGAGGTTCACCTCCACGAAAATATCTGTCTCCTTAGTTTTCCTCGAAACGGAAGATTTGCGGGGCATTGCCCTTAAAAATTTATATATCTCGTTCCAGTCGGTTGTGGCCATTATCGCCCCCTCGGGCCTCTCTTTTCCCAAAAATATCGCGCCGCAACCGAGGTTTTTGGCCAGTTCCACGTCGGTTTGCCTGTCGCCTATCACGAAAGAATTTTTCAGGTCGACGCCCTTTGCCAGGTATTGGGTCAGCATTGCCGTTCCGGGCTTGCGGTAAGGCGAATTATCGGCCGGAAAGCTTCTGTCTATGAACACCTCGGCAAACCTGGCCCCCTCACCGGCCAAAGTCTCCATAACCAGGTTATGTGCCGGCCAGAAGTTCTCTTCGGGAAACGAAGTTGTTCCAAGCCCGTCCTGGTTGGTAACCATCACCAACTCGAAATCGGTTTCGGCGGCGATCTTCGCCAGCGCCGTTATCGCTCCGGGGATAAACGACAGCTTGTCGAGACTGTCTATCTGCTCGTCGGTCGGCTCCCTGATTATGGTGCCGTCGCGGTCTATGAACAATGTTTTTTTCATCTTTCTCGGATTTTAATCACCTGCTTATCATCTCGTCGGCCAGCCCGTTTAGCGCCGCTATCAGGGCGTTGTTCTCCCGGGGAGTGCCTATGGTTACGCGTAAAGCGTTGTTTATGACGGAATGACGATTCCTGACAATCACCCTCCTGTCTACCAGGTATTCATAGATCAACGTGGCGTCGTCCGTCTTCACCAGCACAAAGTTGGCGTCAGATGGATATACCCTCTCAATGATCCTGATCTTTCCCAGCTCGTCCGCCACCCGCTCCCTCTCGGATAAAATCGCCTCTATCTCTTTTTTTGTGCCCTCCGCCTCGCTGATACGGGTCATTACGGCCTCCTGGTTGGGTTTGCTGACGTTATAAGGAGGCTTGATCTTGTTGAAATAACCGATAATCTCTTTGCTTGTGAACGCCATTCCCACCCTTGCCGAAGCCAGGCCGTAAGCCTTGCTGAATGTCTGCATAACAATCAGGTTGGGATATTTATCTATCTTTTGGTTGAAGGATTCCGCCTTGGCGAAGTCGATATAGGCCTCATCCACTATCACTATGCCCTTGAACTCCTCTATTATGTTTCCAATGACCTCGGGTCGCATCAGGTTGCCCGACGGATTGTTGGGCGAGCATATAAAGATAAGTTTCAGGTTTTTGTCGTCCAGATAAGGCTCCACCTTGTCTATGTCGATCATAAAGTGGTCATTTAGAGGAACGTTTATCATCTTCACATCGTTGATCGCGGCCGAGACGCCGTACATTCCGTAAGTAGGAGTGAAGGTCAGCGCCTTGTCTTTTCCCGGTTCGCAGAACGCGCGGAAACAGATATCAATGACCTCATCGCTACCGTTGCCCAGAAAGATATTCTCCGCGGGCACCTTTTTTAATTTGGAGATCGCCTCTTTAACCTCTCTCTGGTATGGGTCGGGGTACCTGTTCATCATACCGTAAGGGTTTTCGTTGGCGTCCAGGAAAATCCCCTCACTGCCCGAGAACTCATCGCGCGCCGACGAGTAGGGGGTCAGAAGCTTGATGTTAGGTCGAATTATATTTTCCAAGTCGAACATTTTCTCGAAATATTTTGTTGTTACTCTTTCTCCAGTGAAGCCAGTCGGATCGTCACCGCGTTTTTATGGGCCCGCAGACCCTCGGCTTCGGCCATCTTCTCCACGGCGGGACCTATGTTTTTTATTCCTTCGGGCGTCAGTTCCTGGAAGGTTATCTTTTTCATGAAGCTCTCTATCGCCACTCCTCCCGAAACCATTGCGTGTCTGTTGGTAGGAAGTGTGTGGTTGGTACCTGACGCATAGTCGCCCGCGCTCTCGCAACTGTATTTGCCCAAAAACACCGAACCGGCATTGACAACTTTTTTGGCCAAATATCTTGGATCGGAGGTAGAAATTATCAGATGCTCGGGAGCGTAATAGTTGCTGAACTCCATACAGTCGTCAAGGCTTTTGAGGACAATGAACAGGCTGTTGGCAAGCGCTTTCGACGCTATATCTCTCCTGGGCAGGTTGCCGAGTTGTATTTCGGTCTCAACCCCGACTTTTTCGGCAAACATGGGGCTGTCTGTTACAAGTACAACCTGGCTGTCGGCCCCATGCTCGGCCTGCGATAGCAGATCTGCCGCCACAAAAGCGGGGTCAGCATCCTTGTCGGCTATTACCAGCACCTCACTCGGGCCTGCCGGCATGTCGATCTCGGTTCCCATAAGTCTGACCATCTCCTTCGCTTTGGTGACATACTGGTTGCCGGGGCCGAATATCTTGAAGACTTTGGGTATGGTGGCCGTACCCAACGCCATCGCGGCGATAGCCTGGGCGCCGCCTACTTTGAATATCCGCGTGATACCCGATATTGAAGCGGCATACAGGACAATCGGATTTACCGAGCCATCTTTCATGGGAGGGGTGCAGAGTATTATCTCCCCACAACCCGCTATAGTCGCCGGAACGGCCAGCATCAACACCGTGGAGAACAGGGGAGCGGAGCCGCCGGGGATATATAAACCGACCTTTTGTATAGCGACGTTCTCCCGCCAGCACACAACACCCGGAACTGTTTCGGTTGCCCCTTCATCGGTGATCCCGCTGGAGTGGAATTTTTCTATATTGCTCTTGGCCAGCGCTATCGACTCCTTCAGCTCTTTGTCCACCATAGAGGCCGCCTTTTCAATCTCTTTGGCCGTTACCTTCAGGTCGGCCAACTCAATGGAGTCAAACATCCTTGAATATTTCAATATCGCTTCGTCGCCTTCGTTTTTGACCTCTTCAATGATCTTGCCGACAACCTTCTCGAGATCCTCTCTTTTTATTTCGGGTCTGGCGCAAAGCCCTTCCCACTCTTCCCGTACAGGATATTTTATTGTCCTCATCTCTTGTTCCGATTGGCGAATTTGTTAGGAAATCATCTTTTCTATCGGGATAACCAATATACCTTCAGCGCCAGCGGCCCTGAGCTTGTCTATCCTCTCCCAGAAGTCATCCTCCCTGATCACCGAGTGTATGCTTACCCATCCTTGTTCTACCAGGGGAGTTATGGTCGGACTTTTCATTCCCGGCAGCAGGTCGCATATCTTTTTTACCGCTTTTTCGGGGGCATTTAGAAGGATATATTTGTTTTCCGTGGCTCCCTTTACCGCCTTGATGCGGAAGAGAAGTTTTTCCAGTATCGCCTCTTTTCCCGCGGAGAGGTTTTTGTTCTTGATGATTACTGCCTGGCTCTTCATGATTGTCTCCACCTCCTTGAGGCCGTTGGAAAGTAGGGTGCTGCCGGAGCTGACAATATCGCAGATCCCATCGGCCAACCCAATTCCCGGAGCTATTTCAACACTGCCGCTGATCTTTTCTATTGTAGCGGTTACATTGTTCTCCCTGAGAAATTTGGAGAGTATCGCGGGATAGCTGGTGGCGATCTTTTTGTTGTTGAAGTATGTCGGTCCGCTATACTCCTCCCTATTTGGTATAGCCAGGGAGAGCCTGCATCCCGCGAAGCCGAGCTGTTCGACTATAGCTACATCCTTCTCCGACTCTAATACACCGTTTTCACCCAGAATACCTATATCGGCCACCTGTTGCTCCACATATTGGGGAATATCATCGTCCCTCAGGAAGAGCAGTTCCATAGGAAAGTTTCTGGCTGTTGACTTGAGCACGCCTGTGCTGTTGTTTATTTTTATGCCGCACTCCTCCAGGAGTTTAAGCGAATTTTCGCTCAGTCGGCCGCTTTTTTGAATGGCTATTTTCAGTTTTTCCATCTCTTCTCTCTTTTATGTCGGTGCGTACCAAGGTAACAAAAAACCCGCCTGGTTTACGCACAGACGGGTTAATGTAATATTTTTGGCGCACCATTGTCACCTCGCCTGTCCGCAAGTATGAAAACGGTGATGATGTACGGTGTTTGGATACATTTTTCCTACAAATTTCCCCACAAATATAACAATATCTTTTTAATAAAAGTCCAATAGCGGTTTTTCCTGTTTTTTTGCGGGCCATATATTAGATAAACAGCGAAGTATACGCCTCGGCCATCAGTGCCGCCCCGGCAAGCGAAGGGTGTACCCCGTCGTATGTCCAGTAACTGCCCGGCGCCCGTTTTTGGGCCTCGTCAAATATCGACTGGAACGGTATAAAATGAGCGTTGAACATGTCGGCAATCTCTTTCGTGACCGCCCTGTATTCGTCGAATTCAGGATACCATCTTTCATCCACGGCCCTAACTCCGGCAACGGCGAAAGGTTCGCAGATTATCAGTGTAACGTTTGGCATAGCCTCCTTTGTCCTCTCAATAAGGGCGATGTAATCGTTTTTATAAATCTCCACCGTACCGTCATAGCCAAGGTCCAGTTTATGCCAGATATCGTTTACGCCTATGAGGATGCTTAGTATGTCGGGTTTTATCTCCAGGCAGTCGGCGTCCCACCTTTCGGCCAACTGGAACACCTTGTTGCCGGAGATTCCTTTGTTAAAGAATTTCGGATTTGCCGAGGCATGTTTTTCGAGAAGGCGGCCAGCCGCCAGCATCGCGTAACCCGAGCCCAGATGTCCGGTAGTGTTGGGGCCGTCGTTCTGTTTGTTCCTTCCCGCATCGGTAATGGAGTCGCCCTGGAAGAGAATGACAGCATCTTGCTTCAAAGTTATTGGAGGGTTATCGGTAGCGGATTGACTACAGGCCACTATCTCGGGAATGCTTATAGCCGCCAAAACTCCCAAAGAGGCTTTTTTCAGGAAGTCGCGACGATTGGTTTCGGAACTGTTTTTCATCTTTCTGAGGTGTAAAATATATAACCAAAAATAGTGTTAAGAATCTATTTTACAAAAAAACAAGAATAGCTTTCCCTTTTTGGCCATATAAATCGTCTTATATGATGAAAGCGTAAGTTTTGTTTAACGATAAATACCAAAGACATGAAAACAAATATTTTTAATATCTGCCTACCCATGTTGTTGTTATGTGGGGCAATAACATCGGGATGTGAACAAGATGATCTTTGGGAAATTTTCCCCGACAGTGAAACCACGGTAGTCCAAAATGTTGTGGATGGGATTGAATTCAAGTTTTGCCTGCTTAACGAAGCCGGCGAAGCTGTTACGGTTTTTAACGAAAGCGAGAATTTTATTTTCCTTTTTTCCTTCAAAAATCTTATGAATGATGATATAACTGTTACTACGGAATTTATTGTCGATGATTTTTATAGGGTATATAAAAGATCCTCGAATGATTTAATTGATATGGGGAAGCCCTGGACAGGCACATGGTGTGAATATAGTTTAGTCCCTCATGAAATAAGTTTAGAGCCTAATATGGAAAAAACAATAAAATGTCCGTGGATTTTAACAGAGACTGATTATCCTGACCATCCTCTTTGTATGAGTGAAAGCAAAGATTATTTAGCAATTGGAGAATATGTAACAAGTTTTGATTTAGATTTTCACTATAAAATTAATAATCAGGGAAAAAATATTACCGGTGAAACGTTCAAAATAAATTTTAAAATACAATAAAGATGAAACGAATAATATTATTGTTGATGTTCACATTTGCATTTTTGATAATGAATTGTAGTGAACAAAAGGAATTAGATAATCTATTGTGTTACGAAGCAGGCAACGGGGCCTTTGTGAATGATGAGAACCTAAATTATATAGACTTACCCCTAACTTTAATTTATTGTGATTGTCAATGGGGTATAAGAGATACTTCTTTTATGGTGGATCTCAGAAACATTCCAATTTTTGAAATGAATACAAGTGGTATTAATAGTTATCAGGAACTTCTTACAAATCCAAATCAAGAAATTGAATTTGTTATGTACGATAGGGAGGAAAAAGATGTTTATTATATTATCGGATTTCAATATAGCCATGTAATATTTAACTTTTGTAATGTACCCGATAGCTTAAGGTATATAGATATTCCCGAGATGGGCACTTATGTTTCATTTTCTGGAGTAGTCAATTGTGAAATGGGCCCTTCTGTAGGGTTTTCATATAGTTATCCATTAGAATTATCAACTTTTAAAATCTCAATACAATGAAAAAATCATTTATGCTGATATTACTACTTTTTATGTTATTTAGATTAAATGCTCAAGAAGTGTATTTTTACGGTGATAACGGCACAAAAATCTATCTTGAAACTGTTGATAGCCTTATCATGATTAAGTTTGATGACGAAGTTGACAATATGTCAGCCTTTAGCACCCTTGCTTCGTTGGGTGTTGATACTGTCATAAATGACGCATTAATTAAGCAACGGATTATTCTCAGATATAGCAGCATCAAATTTGGAACAAAGGAAATATCGAAAAATAAGGGAGTGAAATATGCAAACAAATCTTTAATATATTCCGACGGAACAATACAAATCCCTAATGATAAAGTGCTAGTCCAGGTAAAGGATGGTTTAGATATCGAGTCTGTTTTGAAAAAAGTTTTACCGAATTATGATAAACTTAAGAGAATAGGTTCAAATAAACAATTATATCTTATAGAATTGGGAAATGGAGAATCCATAAAAGTGGCTAATGAATTATATGAATCGGGCTATTTTGAGTACGCACAGCCATCATTTACCAGACTAAATTTAACGACAAATCCTTTATATACATATCAATGGGGTCTTAATAATATTGGGCAAAATGGGGGTACCTCTGGAATAGATATCAACGCTCCCGAAGCTTGGCAAATTACACAAGGCGTCAATAACATTAAAATTGCGGTTATTGATCAAGGAGTTGACCTTGATCTATAATACTACCCGTTTTTAAGACCACTGGTTAAGTGTTAAATTTGATAACTTTAAACCAGTGAATTATGAAAGCAAAAAGACAAAAACATTCAGGGGCCTTCAAGGCTAAGGTAG
>DUOU01000077.1 GCA_012838685.1 Bacteroidota bacterium
CATAGGTTATATTTCGGCTACCAAGGAGCTGACTGACGATTGGGAAAAATACTGGAAGGATGAGGGAACCAAAATGGTACATTTCATCGGCAAGGATAACATAGTGTTCCATTGTATAATTTTCCCCTCCATGCTGAAAGCCGAGGGAAGTTTCATACTTCCCGAGAATGTCCCCGCCAACGAGTTTCTGAACCTTGAAAACGATAAGATATCCACCTCCCGCAACTGGGCCGTGTGGCTACACGAATACCTGGAGGATTTTCCGGGAAAACAGGATTCGCTGAGGTATTCATTATGCGCCAGCGCTCCGGAGACAAAGGACAACGATTTCACCTGGAAGGAGTTCCAGGCCAGGAACAACAACGAACTGGTGGCTATTTTGGGCAATTTCGTGAACCGCGCGCTGGTGCTTACCAATAATTACTACGGGGGAAAAGTTCCTCCCAGAGGGGCGCTTACGGCGACCGATGAGGATATACTAAACCAACTGACGGTTATCCGTGAAACGGTGGAAGAGAATCTTGAGGGTTACCGGTTCAGGGAGGCTTTGAAGGAGGCGATGAACCTGGCCCGGCTGGGAAATAAATATCTCGCCGAGGAGGAGCCATGGAAGGTGATAAAAACAGACCCTGAAAGGGTAAAAACGGTCATGAACATCGCTCTCCAGATTACGGCGAACCTGACCATCATCCTGGAGCCTTTCCTGCCCTTCTCCATGGATAAGCTCAGGGGATGGCTGGGGATGGAAAAAGGTCGTTGGCAAGATGCCGGAAACAGAGAACTGCTCTCCGCTGGCGACAGGGTCAAAAATCCGGAACTGCTTTTCGAGAAGATTGAGGATGCCGCCATTGAAGCGCAGATCAACAAACTGCTGGCAACCAAAAAAACGAATGAGGCGGTCGCTTCCAAGGTGGTCCCCGCAAAGGAGCAAATCACGTTCGACGATTTTTCGAAACTGGACATCCGGACCGCGACCGTGCTGGAGGCGGAAAGGGTTCCTAAAACCGATAAACTGCTGAAACTGAAGATTGACACCGGTTTGGATATTCGGGTAATAGTATCGGGAATAGCTATGAATTATGAGCCGGAACAGATGGTTGGCAAGCAGATATCCATAATAGCCAACCTGGAGCCGCGCAAGATAAAGGGTATCGAATCAAAAGGGATGATATTGATGGCGGAGGAGAGCGACGGCAAATTGACGGTTGTTGCCCCCGAAAGGAGGGTCAGCAACGGTAGTACCGTGAAATAGGATTAATCGGCTCTATTGATCCAGGAACCTGGGAAGTCCTCTTTCAAGGCGTTCCTATGGGCGCTGGCCGCATCGATATTTTCGAAATTACCCGCGCTCACCCTGTAAAAACCGTTATCAGCTTCAATAATCCCGGCATCGAAACCCGACTCTCTAAGTATGGCCGCCTGAGCCAGTGCGTTTTGTCTTACCTGGAAACTTCCGGTGATAACGCTGTAGGTCCGGGCCGGTGCCGCTTCCGGAATTATTTCACCGGATGCCGTTGGGGTCAAGCCGCTTTCCGCGGGAACTGTTTCATCAATATTGGCCGGAAGGTCAATAACCGTCTCCAACGTTGAATTGGAATGTTCATCCAATGATTCCCTGTTTTTTTCCAACTCCGTTTTAGCCAATGGGTTCAGCGATGATTCCTGTATGTCGAATTTAAATATCTCTTTTCTGAAGGGAACGGCCACCATCAGGGCTATAATGGGAACAATAACCGCCGCGCGCCAAACTATTTTGCGGGTAGAGTATGGCCTTACCGGCTCTTTGTCGATTGGCCGGATCGCTCTCTCCCTGACATCATATCTCTCCAGCGGATCGAACCTGAAAGGCTCCAGTCCGAAAGAGGAGGCCAGATAGTTTATGGCCATATCGGGTTCAAACTGGAGATTTCCCTCGCCATTGCCCGAAAAACTGCCAATGCCCTCAAAGAAAACCATCTGTCCGGCGTCGATACTTTGCCTGTAATTTTGAACCTGTTCCTCGACAATGGCCCTCGCTTCGCCGTAACCAACATCAAGTTTCGCCACTAAGGCTCCAATCAGAAGACCATCATTATGTACAAGGTTTTTGTTGAACGATAATACCTTCCTTGGCGGATGCAGCGTTGAGCTGGCTTTATCGACCCTAGCGGGCGAATAGTTGGCCAGAAAACCGCCAAAACCCGGAACAACCACGCAATCGTGGCTCATCAGCAACTCTCTTATCAAAGGTATTATGTCCATATTTTACACATAAGGCGGACTACAAATATACAAAAAGTTTTGAAAAACCTAATAGCATTTGAAGTGCCATTAACATCAAAAATGTCGAAGCATTGACCAAAGGGGACCACAATCTCCATCACCAGCCCCAGTAGGCTAAAACACGTATTGGGACACGTTTTTAATAGTTCTCTATCGTCAAAACTTTCGATAGGGCATCTTTAATTTTTTCAAGTTTATTGGCAGAAATTTTACCGATTTTTTTAATGAATCTTTTTTCCGATAGAGACCTTATTTGAAAGCAATCAGCCGCAGATTCTTTCGATAAGTTGTTCAAAGCGTCGGGTTTTATATAGACTATCCAAGGTGCTATTTCGTATCTTTCTTTCCAATCCGTGAGAGGAACAATGATTTTTAAGGGTAATTTTCCGAGAGAATTGTCATTAACAATTATCGCGGGTCTTGTTTTCTTAATTTCAGCACCTATGGTCGGGTCAAGGTTAATTAACCAGATTTCACTTTGTTTCATAGAATCCTTCGTAATCAAGTTGAGTAAAAGAGGTTAACTCCTTATCGTTCTTGTAGTCTTCAAAAAGAGATTCAGCGGCTTCAACCATTCTATTTCTGGTTTCGCCCTCTCTAATCGTTTTCAATGTTTTCTCAACTATCAGCATTCTCTTGCTCACAGGCAGTTTTCTGATTGCTTTAATAATTTCTCTTGTTTCCATACCTTCAGCGTTGTCTTACTGCAAAGATAGATCTTTTTCAAACTGTACGCAATTGAATCGAATCACCATATCTTTTTTCGAAATGTACCCCAACGCAGGGTATAATACAGGTTTAGCTTTGCTTAGCTCCGTTATTCCCTTCAATCGTTTATCGAGATAATATCCTCCGGAATATCCATTACCAAGATTTTTTTCTCATCATCAACAGACTCTACCAACTCTTCATGCAACGGAACCAGGATATCTTTGCCCTCCCGGGAAACTACCACCAAAAGATATTGTGAGATATTGTCTATTATCTCCTTAACAGTGCCCAAAACCACCCCTTTTTTTGTCAATACCGAATAATCTTTGAATACAGATATATCGGTCTCCCCGGAGCCGGATCCATCATCGTCTGTCAGATATACCCCGCAGCCAACGAATTCATTGACCTTCGCGTCTGTTTCGTAACCCTCAAATTTCAGTCGAAGTGTGTCGCCCCCCGAATACTTCTCTTCTTCTATAAAAAAAGGAACCGGTTTGCCCTCTATCTCAAGGAAAACCGATTCCTGTCCAAAATAATCTCCTATAAATCTTTTCTCGAGCCTGACGACCACGAATCCTTCGTAGCCGTACACCTTGGAAATCTGACCTAACAATATTTTTGTCGAGTAAGCCATTTATTACATGACCTCCTGACATATCATCTATTCGGCTGTCGGCTCTTCCGCAACTGGTTTTTCTGTCGCGGCCTCTTTAGCGGGAGCCTCAGCGGTTGTCTCTTCGGCGATCTCCTCAACTACAGTTTCCGGCTGGCTGGCTGCCGGCTCTTCCGCAACTGGCTTTTCTGTCGCAGCCTCTTCAGCAGGAGCCTCAGCGGCTGCCTCTTCGGCGGTCTCCTCAGCTACAGTTTCCGACTGGCTGGCTGCTGCCTCAGCAACGGGGACTTCAACAGTTGCCTCTTCGGCGGGAGCCTCAACTGTCGTCTCTTCGGCGGTCTCCTCAACTACAACTTCCGGCTGGTTGGCTGCTGCCTCAGCGGCGGCAAGTTCAGCCTGTTTCTTGGCCAAAGCGGCGGCTCTTGCTTCGTTAATCTTCTTTTCAGCTTCCAGTTTCTTGCTTATCTCCTCTTCCCTGGCCTTTTCAAGACCCGATTTTTTTGACTCTAACTTGGCGTCATTCTTCGCTTTCCACTCGTTGAAACGTTTTTCAGCTTCAGCTTCGTCAAACGCACCTTTCTTAACGCCCTCAAGAAGGTGTTTTTTAAGAAGAACGCCCTCTCTGGAGAGGATACCCCTGCATGTATCGGTAGGTAAAGCGCCTTTTTGCAGCCAACCCAGGGCCTTGTCGAAATCGAGTTCAACCGTGGAGGGGTTGGTGACCGGGTTATATGTTCCGATCTTTTCAATAAATCTGCCATCACGTGGCGACCTGCTATCAGCTACTACAATATGATAGAAGGGTTGTTTTTTGCGGCCTTTGCGGGCCAGTCTAATTTTTACTGCCATTTGTTTTCAGCGTTTTGCGGGGAACTCGTCCCCTTTTTTATTAGTAATTATTAAAAATTGTGGGCGCAAAGATAGGATTAATTCTTTATCCAAGCGGATTTCGCGATGACTTTTTTCTTGGAACCCCAAAGTATCATATTGTCCGGAATATATGATCTGTCTACTATTTTGAAAGATCTCGAGCAGGGGGGTAACCCAAAAAACTTATTTTACAAACCTCCAAAACAGCGATCAAAACTTATCAACAACAGGCCCCGTTTTACAGCTCTCTTTTGTATATTGCGGACTGTTCGGAAAGATTTTCAAGATGTCAGACTTCACTCACTTACACGTTCATACCCAGTACTCTATACTCGACGGGGCCGCAAGTATCCCGGCACTTATAAACAAAGCCAAGGAGTTTGGAATGACATCCCTGGCCATAACCGACCATGGCTATATGTACGGAGCGAAGGAGTTCTACAATGTGGCCAGAAAAAACGGCATAAAACCTATCCTCGGCGTGGAGACCTACGTGGCGGCGCGAACTATACACGACAAGGCGGGCAAAGATGACATGTCCGGCAGGCACCTCATCCTTTTGGCCAAAAACCTGACCGGATATAAGAACCTCATCAAGCTTGTTTCCATAGCTTCCATAGAGGGTTTTTACAGCAGGCCGCGCATAGACAAGACTTTGCTGGCAAAATATAATGAAGGGCTGATAGCTTCATCGGCATGTATAGCCGGAGAGATACAGAGGGAGCTGATAAACGGCAACATGTTGGCGGCCGAAGAGGCTCTTAAAAGTTATCTGGACATTTTTGGCGACGATTTTTATCTGGAGGTACAACGGCACGAGACTTATGAACCTGACTGCGACAGGGAGGTTTTCCCGAAACAGCAGACAGCTATTGAGGGGATTAAAGAGCTTGCGGCAAAATTCAATGTCAAGATAATAGCCACCAACGATATCCACTTCACCAATGCCGGGGATGCGGAGGCGCATGATAGGCTTATCTGTCTGAATACCGGCAAAGATATTGACGATCCTACCAGGATCAGATATACCAAACAGGAGTATTTCAAGAGCGAAGAGGAGATGAGGGCGATGTTTCCCGACCTGCCCGAAGCTATCGATAACGTGGCCGAAATCGTAGGAAAGATCGAGGAGTACGAACTCGACAATGAGCCTATAATGCCGGAATTCGACATACCAGAGGGATTCAAGGATAAAGATGATTATCTGCGACATCAGGCTTATAGGGGGGCTAAGGAGAGGTGGGGAGATATCACGCCGGAACTGAAAGAGAGAATCGACTTTGAACTGGCCACCATCGCGAGGATGGGCTTCCCTGGCTATTTTCTTATTGTCCAGGATTTTCTCGACGCTGCCCGGCGTATGGGGGTGTCGGTCGGCCCGGGCAGGGGTTCAGCGGCCGGCTCAGCGGTGGCCTACTGCCTTAAAATTACCGATATAGACCCCATAAAATATGGTCTGCTGTTCGAGAGGTTTTTGAATGTCGACCGTATCTCAATGCCCGATATCGACATCGACTTCGACGAGGATGGCCGCGAAAAAGTGCTGAGATATGTGGTCGAAAAATATGGACACGACAAGGTGGCGCATATAATCACCTTCGGCACCATGGCGGCCAAGGGAGCTATCCGCGACATCGGCAGAGTGCAGAAACTGCCGCTGTCAGAGGTCAACAGGATAACCAAGATGATACCGGATCGCCCGGGCACTACCCTGGCATCGGCATACGAAGAGGTTCCGGAATTCAAAAAGGAGAAGGAGTCTTCCGACCCCCTGATAGTACAGACCCTGAAGTACGCTGAGACCCTTGAGGGATCGGTACGACAGACCGGTGTCCACGCTTGCGGCATAATTATTGGCAAAGAGGCATTAGACAACTATATACCGCTCTGCACGGCCAAAGATACCGATCTGCTGTCGACACAATACGAGGGGAGCCACGTGGAATCGGTGGGATTGCTGAAAATGGACTTTCTGGGACTCAAAACTCTTTCAATAATCAAGGATGCCGTGGAAAATGTTAAGTTGTCCAAGGGGATAGATATTGATATAAACGCTGTACCGCTGGACGATGCGAAGACATTCGAGCTGTTCAGCAACGGGGAGACAACCGGACTGTTCCAGTTTGAGTCCACAGGAATGAAAAGATACCTCAGGGAACTCAAACCCGGCAGATTAGAGGATCTGATAGCGATGAACGCACTGTACCGCCCGGGTCCTATGGAGTATATTCCCAAATTTATCAACAGAAAAAAAGGGATAGAAAAAATTTCGTACCCCATACCCGCTATGGAGAAATTTTTGGCGGAGACTTATGGCATCACGGTATACCAGGAACAGGTGATGTTGCTCTCGCAAGAGTTGGGAAATTTCACGAAGGGTCAGGCCGACTCCCTGCGAAAGGCGATGGGAAAGAAGAAGAGGTCGATTATGGACGAACTCAGGGTCAAATTCTTTGAAGGGTGCGCCGATAACGGATATGACACGAGAACCGTTGAGCAGATATGGACCGACTGGGAGGCGTTCGCCCAGTACGCTTTCAACAAGTCACACTCCACCTGTTACGCCTACATCGCTTATCAAACCGGTTATCTCAAGGCCCACTATCCCGCCGAATACATGGCGGCGGTACTGTCGAGAAACATCAGCGATATCAAGAAGATAACTATGTTCATGGAGGAGACCCGCAGGATGGGGATAGAGGTGCTGGGACCCGATGTCAACGAGAGCCATGTCAAGTTTACCGTAAACAAGGATGGAAATATAAGGTTCGGTCTGGGCGCCATAAAGGGTGTGGGCGAATCGGCCGTGTTGCAGCTTATCGATGATCGTCGCGCGAACGGGCTTTTCAAGGATATATACGACTTTGTGGAGAGGGTCAACCTCAACGCCCTGAACCGGAAAAACATTGAGGCGATGGCGGTGGCCGGAGCTTTGGACTGCTTTCCGGAGATTACCAGGGAACAGTATTTTTCTACCGACAACAAAGGGATGAGCTTTATAGAGAACCTTTGTCGTTACGGCAACAGCGCCAGGGAGATAATACAGTCGAGTGCCTATACCCTGTTCGGCGAAACAGGTGGCTTTGAACTGGTAAAACCTACCCCTTCGCCCTGTATAGAGTGGCCAAAACTGGAAAAATTGAACAAGGAGAAAGAGGTTATCGGGATATATCTCTCTTCGCATCCACTTGATGACTTCCAGCTGGAGATAGATAATTTTGTTACAAACTCCCTGACGGAACTGCAGAACCTGAACGACTTTTTAAACAAAGATGTTGTTGTTGCCGGAATGGTCGTAGAGGCTAAAAAAGATCTTTTAACCAAAACAGGAAAGCCCTGGGGTTACTTTATTTTACAGGATTACACCGACTCGTTCAGGTTCACGCTATTCGACAAAGAGTATATCGATAACAGCAAATATTTCGTCAACGGTTACCTCTTACTGGTCTCCGGAAGAATCCAGAGGAGAAGGTTCAGGGAAAACGAACTGGAGTTCAGCATCAGAAACATAAACCTGCTTACAAGCGTAAAAGACGAACTTATCAAAACTTTGACGATTACGATTAGCGTAGGTGATCTGAGAAGGGATTTTTTGGAAGATCTGTCCAGGTATGTAAAAGAGAATCCCGGACCGACACAGTTGCAGTTTCTCTTCAGGGATCCGGAGAACAAGATAACTCCCTTACCAATGTTTTCCCGCACCGCACTGATAAAGGTGAACAGAACTTTCCCCGAACTTATGGAGGGTTACCCCGACATATCATATAAAGTAAATTAATTATCTTTGTGGCCCTTTATGGGCATTGTTGAACTTAAAACATTTAATATCATGGCTTTTGAACTTACCGACTCCAACTATAAAGAGATTATTGGCAAATCAGAAATACCTGTAATGGTGGATTTTTGGGCAGAATGGTGCGGACCTTGCAGGATGATAGCCCCTATTGTTGAAGAACTTTCGCGACAATTCAAGGATAAGATTCTGGTGGCCAAATGCGATGTTGACGATTGTCCCCGGGCAGCGGCCGAATTCGGGATACGCAACATCCCCACAATATTGTTTTTTAAGAACGGGGAGTTGGTCGACAAGCAGGTAGGTTCAGCGCCAAAACCAACTTTAGAGGCCAAAATGAACGCACTGCTCTAAGGCAGATTTATCAAACTAGAGGATGAAGGTAGCTCTCTTCGCGGCATCGAGCAGTAAAGTCGATCATGAATATTTCAGGGTTGCGTCGAATCTTGGCAGGTTTTTCGCCAAAGCTGGTTTTACCGCTGTCTTCGGTGGAGGAGGTATAGGTCTTATGGGCTCCCTGGCGGACGCCATGTTAAGCGACAACGGCAAGATTATAGGTGTAATCCCCCGTTTCATGATGGATGAGGGGTGGGGCCATCCCGGAATAACCGAAATGATAATCACAGATACGATGAGCGAGAGAAAAAACAGGATTTTTGAGCTAACCGACGCCGTTGTGGCCCTCCCGGGAGGCATGGGTACCCTGGAAGAGCTTACCGAAGCGATAACACTGAAGCAATTGGGGTTGTGGCATGGTCAGATCATACTGCTGAACACCAAAGGTTACTATGATAATCTATGCAGGTTTTTCGAGACCATGGTGAACGAAAACTTTATGCGCCACGAACATAAAACAATCTGGAGGGTTGCCGATACTCCCGAGGAGACAATGTCGCTATTGGAAAAATCGGACCCTAAAGATAAAGAGTGGAGAAAAATAGCTAGGATATAGTGTTGTCGCTTTTTTGCGCCACCTTGAGAGTGCATTTGTCGAAGGTCCACGAACAGATTGGCTTTCCGGATACTTTTGGGGCCCTGACACCGCCATAAAACGGAACCTTACCGGTAAAAATTCTGGCTTCGTCCCATAGTTCCAACGAGATAAAGTGGTTCAGCGTCTCCGCCCCCCCTTCAATGATAACCGATTGCAGTCCCATCTTGTATAGCTGATCCAAAACCTGTACCGCGGCCTCCGTTCCATCAGAGAGTTTTATGACCTCGCATCCCGTGAAACTGCCCGTTTCGCCCCGCGTAAACAACAATGTCGGCCCCCTGCTACCAAAAAGTGGATCTTTATCGCTGCTATTGCCTGTTTTGAAGAGAGAGGCACTTTTTTCTATGTTACCTGAACGGCTCAAGACAACCCTAACCGGATCGTAACCGCTCCAGAAACGTACGTTCAGCTCCGGATTGTCAACCCTTACTGTTCTCCCTCCTACCAGAATAGCCTGCTCTGCGGCCCTCCAACGGTGCACCAAAACCCTTTCCGCCGACCCAGAGATCCAGTATGAACCTCTTCCCTCTCTCGCCGTCGCATCAATGTCGATAAAGCCATCCGAACTTTCCGCCCACTTCAGTATCACATAGGGTCTCTTTTTTTCATGGGTCGTAAAAAAACGGCGGTTAAGGTACCGGCTCTCCTCCCGGAGAAGGCCCACCATGACGTTACGGCCGGCGGCCTTTAGTTTCCGGATGCCTTCACCTGAAACCTTGTCGTTACTGTCGGGGGTGCCCACCACAATATCGGGAATACCGCTACGGATGATAAGATCCGTACAGGGAGGCGTTTTACCGTGATGGGAACAGGGTTCCAGGTTTACATATATTGTTGAGTTCTTGAGAAGTTCCTTATCCTTTACCGAATTTATGGCGATAACCTCGGCATGGGGCCCTCCGGCCTTGAGATGAAACCCTTCACCTATAATCTTGCCGTTATGGACAATAACCGCGCCGACCAACGGATTGGGATAGGTGAACCCTTCCCCCTTTTTCGCGAGGTCGAGGCACCGTCTCATATATTTTTCATCGTTTCCCATTCAAAACCGGATCTGGCGGCTTCGCTACAAAATTAAAACATAAAATTTTAGGGGTCAAAGTTCCGCACAAAATAGTACTTTTGAAAAATGGCCTCCAAAATATATACAATAAGGGATATAAAAACGTTTTTGTCGGAAGAACTGACAACCTTCATGCCGGTTGAAGAGGTTAGGGCCACTACCAATATCATTCTGAAAGATGTTTTGAAAACAGACTTTCTGGAGTCGGTTGCCTTTCCGGATAAGCCGGTAACAGCCGACAGTTTGAACCGTGTAAAGGAGATCTGCGGGGAGTTGAAAAGCGGCAAACCGTTGCAATATATCCTGGGCGAAACCGAGTTTTTCAATTGCGGCATCAAGGTAAACGGCTATACTTTGATACCGAGACCCGAAACCGAAGAGCTTGTAAGTCTGATCATAAAGGAGAACCGATATTTTTCCGGGAATATCCTGGATATAGGAACCGGTTCCGGCTGCATCGCGATAGCGTTGGCTGTTTATATGCCCGGGGCAAGAGTCACTGGAACCGATATCTCTCCGGCAGCATTGGAAACGGCACGGCAAAATGCCGCGATCAACAAAGTTGCGGTAAGTTTTGTTTTGGACAATATTTTCGAAACAACAGTTACCGGGGAATTTGATATAATTGTCAGCAACCCCCCTTATGTCAGGGAGTCCGAACGTAGGTTCATGTCCGGTAACGTGGTGCGGTTTGAGCCGCATACGGCTCTGTTCGTTCCCGACGATGATCCTCTGATTTTTTATAGGGAGATTATCAGGTTTTCCGACAATAATCTTTTGCCGGGCGGAAAAATATATTTCGAGATAAACGAGGCGCTGGGAAAGGCGGCTTCGAATCTGCTTCTGGAGGCTGAATACCGTAATATCAGGGTATTAAAGGACCTAAACAACAAAGACCGTATATTAACAGGAACAAAAAATGGCTGAAAACGAACTTTATGGATCGGCGCTCGCCCAAATGATGTCTCTCTGCTCCTCGAGAGAGTACTGTAGGGCCGACATTGTGGCCAAACTTGAGAACAAGAAACTTCAAGAGAAGGATATAGATAAGATCATCGCCCAGCTGGAAAAGGAGAAGTTCATCGATGAAGAGAGGTACGCCAGGGCATTCGCCAACGATAAATTCAGGTACAATGACTGGGGAAAGATAAAAATCTCCTCCCAACTCAAGGCCAAACATATTTCTGATAGGCATATCATGGTCGCCCTGGAGGGGATAGAGGAGAGGGAATACCTGGAAAAAATCCAAAAACTGCTGACAGCCAAACGTAAAACGATTAAAGCCAAAAACCAATACGACCTATACGGCAAACTCTTCCGTTACGGACAATCCAAAGGATTCGAAAGTGAACTGTTGTACAGATTTATTAATTCACCGGAAGAATAAACTGCCCATAAGTTTATCGGTTACTTAGGAGTCCAGCCATAAACAGTGCCAGTGACAACAAAAACCTTGAACTTGTTGGTTCAATAGATATGATTACTGTTTTCCGTATTTCTGGACAAGTTTGACAACCAACATTGCCATGATGAGTATCCATCCTATGGGATAGGGGAGTATCATCAGGTTCCACCACCATTCACCTGCAACGTTATATTCGCCCAACAATGACATATAGTGGATAAAAAAAGCCCCCGTGATTATCAAAAATGTGAAAGCGAGGTACAGATAGCGATGACGGTCACGTTCCGCCAAAGCCGACAAAGTTACCAGAACAGCGCCAACAGTGACAATCAGGAACAATCTTATCGGATTGAAAATCCCCACAAACATCGCTATCACCCCGATCGTGAACAATATCTTCGACCATCTTATCTTTTTCTTCATATCTGTACCTTTCAATTTGATTATTCTCTATCTTTCCCCTGCCTTATACAAAATTTCGCCAAAATTAAAATATATTCTTGTTAAACGAAAATGTGCCTTATCAATCAAAATAAAAGAAAACAATTATGAAACTGGATTATAACAAGAGAATCCGGGATTTAGGGCTTATTCTTCCACCCTCTCCCAAACCTGCGGGGGCTTATATGCCGATAGTCCAGGTCAGCAATCTATTATATGTCTCGGGCCATCTCCCCATGAAGGAGGATGGTTCACTGATGACGGGGCGACTGGGAGAGTCTCTCACCGTTGAGGAGGGAAAAACAATAGCCCGCCAGGTTGGTATCAACATGCTGGCAACCCTGCGAAACTATCTGGGCGACCTCAACAAGATAGAAAGACTGGTCAAGACCATGGGTATAGTCAACTGTACAGCCGACTTCGATCAGCAACCCGCCGTTATCAACGGTTTCAGCGAGTTGATGATCGATATTTTCGGGGAAGAGAACGGCAAAGGGACGAGAAGTGCTTTTGGAGCTATCCTGCCACTGAAAGTCGCTGTGGAGATTGAGGCGGTTTTTCTACTTAAATAACCTCGGAGCCAGATCGGCAAGGTATCTCCTCCAGTTTGCCCATGTGTGTCCCCCTCCGGTTTCATTGTAAAGATATTTGAAGTTATGTTCGTCCAGTTTTGCCCTGAGTGTCTGGACACCTTCGAAACAAAAATCTTCCGTACCGCAAGCTATATAAAACAACTTGTTGTTCATTGTTTTCAAATGCCTATCATAAGCCGGAATCAATATTTTATTGGAAATGATTTCAAACTGGTCGTTAAAATGGATTCCCAGGCTGAAACAACCAATGTACTGGAACAGTTCCGGATTGGACATGGCAATTATCTGTGTCTGCAAACATCCCATGGAAAGTCCGGCAATGGCACGGTTAGCGCTATTGGAAATTACCCTGTAATGTTTTTCGATATAGGGTATAACGTCTTTGACAAGACTGTTCGGGAACATTGTTGTGCTGTTCAACACCTCCTGTTCGTTATCGATGTTTACCCGGCCTGTTCCCTGCGCGGATTGCGTTGTTTTTGACCAATCTGTTATTGAAGCGGTTTGTGTGGCGTTCCCATTGGTCATAACAACGATCATCGGTTTGGCTTTACCTTGAGCAATAAGGTTATCAAGTATATAGTTGGCGCGTCCTAGCGATGTCCACGCATCTTCATCCCCGCCTCCACCGTGCAACAGATATAAGACGGGATATTTTTCGTTGCTATCCTCGTATCCCGCGGGAGTATAAACGTACATCCTGCGGTTCAGTCCCAGTGTGGGCGAATCATACCAAACCTTGGTTAATGAGCCATGAGGAACATCTAAAACCTCAAAAACTTCCGATTCCTTTCCGGGGATTATAAGCGTGCTGGCATACCTGGTTCCATCGCGCATCGCCTTTGGGTTGGAAGGGTCAATAATAGAGACACCATCAACTATAAAGTTGTAGTGGTACATATCCGATAAAAGCGGAGCCGTGGTTATTGACCATACTCCCCGCGAATCTTTTGTCATGGTTCCATTATCGCCTTGTCCCATCCAGCTTCCGTTGAGTACAACGCTTTGGGCATCGGCGGAATAAAGGTTAAAAGTCACCGTATTGTTATCCGCGATCTCAGGTGAAACAACCTGGACACCTCTTCGTGCGGGTATTTCCTGGG
>DUOU01000078.1 GCA_012838685.1 Bacteroidota bacterium
ACATATATTACAGGTTGCCTTTTATTGTAAAGATGATATTGGGGCAATTATCGCTACAGACCAACGGTAAATTGTGAACACACTATTCAAAAGTGTTGGAATAAAAACGATTAATCGAGTAAAATGGCTAAAGAAAATCCAATAAAGAGTTTTGTTCTCAGGGTGGATTCGGAGACAATGAGCGCTATCGAGAAATGGGCGGCAGACGAGTTCAGAAGCACCAACGGGCAGCTTCAATATATAATTTCGGAGGCACTCAAAAAGAGTGGCCGACTGAAAAAAGAGATGCCCCGGGAGGTGCCGCCGGACAATGAACCCAAATGATTATTACGCTTGCGCGATTCAGTTTCGATGAGCTTTTTGGGAGACTCATCAGATATTTAAAAACAAATTAAAAATCAAACAGGTGAAAAAAGGAGTTATATATATTGTAGCGGCGCTGACAATGATGATAGGCGCGTGCAAAAACGATCAAATAGAACCCAAGGATATTCAGGGAAGTTGGTCAGGAACATTGGATGTGGGAGTACCCCTTCGGCTGGTTATTAATTTGTCATCCTCGGGCGACTCTTTGATGGCCACAATGGACAGTCCCGATCAGGGAACTTACGGTATTCCCGCGGGACCAGTAACAATAACAGGCAATAATATTGTTATAGCGGTTGAAAGCATAGCCGGGGAATTCGCCGGTAAGTTTGTTAACGACACACTTATCAGGGGAACCTGGAGCCAGGCGGGATCTTCCTTTCCTTTAACCGTGGTAAAGGGGGCCAAAGTACCGGATTTAAGGAGACCCCAGGAACCGATTGAACCCTTTCCTTATATCGTTGGAGAATATTCCTTTCGTAATGATATTTTTGACATTGAACTTGCTGGTACTCTTACTATCCCCGAAGGCGAGGGGCCGTTCAAAACGGCAATAATGATAACAGGTTCGGGAGCACAGAACAGAGACGAAGAACTGATGGGACACAAACCGTTCCTTGTGATAGCCGATTACCTGACCAGAAACGGAATAGCTGTTTTGAGATACGACGACCGTGGCGTTGGCGCATCGGAAGGATACTATGATTCGGCTACCTCAGCGGACTTGGCGACAGATGTCGCTGCCGCTTTCAACTTCTTGAAAACAGTTTCTGTGGTTGATACCCTGAATATTGGTTTGATAGGCCATAGTGAGGGCGGTTTGATAGCGCCAATGGTGGCTTCGGACAACAAAGAGGTCGCGTTTATAGTCTCTTTGGCCGGGCCCGGTGTCAATGGAATGGATGTAATTATCCGTCAGAGCGAAGATATCAGCCGGTTGATGGGTCTGAAACAAAAAAAGATTGACAAATCAATGGCGGTTAACAGAGAGATATACAACATTATCTTGAATGAACCCGATAACGAAACCGCCTCCGCTAAAGTTGAAGAATATTTAAGAAGTTATCTTAAGAAGAGGTTGATATTCAAGAAATTGGTCGATATCCAGGTAAAGGCTACCATGGCCTCTATGACTCCCGATGCCATAGCATGGCTGAGATTCTTCTTCCAAACCGATCCTTATAACCATTGGAGCAAAGTTGACTGTCCGGTTCTGGCGCTGAACGGCGACAAAGACTTGCAGGTTGCCTCGGCTGTAAACCTGCCTGCCATAGTTAGTGCCGTGAAAAGTGGT
>DUOU01000079.1 GCA_012838685.1 Bacteroidota bacterium
AAACTGTTTGTCAATGATTTCTCGCTTGACCTTGGAGCGGAGGGGAAAGCGGCCATCCGTAAACTACTGTCGCTCGGCTATGAGTGCGGATTTTTGCCGCCCCTGCCGGACAGGGTTTTTCTGACATAAAGTTGGATTGTTCCGGTGTCGCGAAAATCAATTTAATTTCAAATCTTAAAAAAACCTTGAAGATGAACGCATATATTTTTCCCGGTCAGGGAGCGCAATTCCCGGGTATGGGAAAAGAGTTGTACGACAAGTCGGCCACAGCCAGGGAGTTGTTTGAAGAGGCCGACAGACTTTTGGGTTTCGGGATTAGCGCCCTGATGTTTGAGGGGAGCGAAGATGACCTGAAGCAGACCAAAGTGACCCAGCCGGCGGTGTTCCTGCACTCGGTCATTCTCGCCAAAACGCTGGGCAAGAGTTTTAAGCCCGATATGGTGGCGGGCCATTCACTTGGAGAGTTCTCGGCTCTTGCCGCCGCAGGAGCCCTTTCGTTCGCCGACGGACTGTCGCTTGTATCCAAAAGGGCGAAAGCGATGCAAAAGGCGTGTGAAATGGCCGAATCGACTATGGCGGCGGTGATAGGGTTGGACGACAAAACTGTTGAGGAGGTGTGCGCGAAAATTCCCGGGGTGATACCCGCGAACTACAACTCGCCCGGCCAACTGGTCATCTCGGGCAGTGTGGAGGCTGTTGATGTGGCGTGCGAACAGCTGAAAGCACGGGGAGCCAAACGAGCCCTCAGGTTGGCCGTGAGCGGCGCATTTCACAGCCCCTTCATGGAGCCCGCTAAAAAAGAGCTGGAAGAGGCCATAAACAACACTGTTATCAGCCAACCTGTCTGTCCCGTTTACCAAAATGTTACCGCACTGCCCAGCACCGACCCGGAAACTATCAAGTCAAACTTGATAGCCCAACTTACATCGCCTGTCAGGTGGGTAGAAAGCGTGAACAATATGATCGCCGACGGGGCCTCAACTTTCCTTGAAACCGGTCCCGGAAACGTTCTCCAAGGGCTGGTAAGCAAAATCAACAAGGAGGTGACAACGGTAAAGGTTGTTATTGATTGATTGGCAGAAACCGGTAAAAAACGGCAAATACGGGCAAAAACAGGAAAAAATCCGCATAAAACGGTAAAAACAAGAAAAAAACGGCAATTATTGGTAAAAACAGACAAAAGCGGGTAAAAAACCGCAAAAAGCCGCAAAAACAGGTAAAAACCTGCAAAGAGCCGCAGAAAGCCGCAACAACAAGCAAAAAACTACAAAGAGCAGCAAATGGCAGCAAAACCTGCAAAGAGCCGCATAACCCTGCAAAGACCTGTAAAACCCCGCAAAAACCCCACAAAACCAAAAAAAATTACCGAAAACCGCTTTTTTCCGTAACTTTTTGGTTTTATATCCGTCTTTGTATTTAGTTGACAGAAAATGACCGTTAGAGAATACAATATCTGCGTCGATAATTTCGCCGATGCCGTGTACCGATTCATCAGAAGCAGTCTGAAGGACGATGACAGGGCACATGACATCGTCCAGGATAGTTTTGAAAAACTCTGGAAACAGGTGACGGAGGTCGAGTACGGAGCGGCAAAAGCGTGGCTATTCTCTACCGCCTACAGGGTGATGATAGATATTATCAGAAAAGAGAAGAGGCTGACCCTGACAGATTCATACAGCGATTCCGACCTTTCGGATAATTCCGGAGTTTACAGCGATATCAACGAGATACTGCACAAGGCACTCGAAAAGTTGCCGGAACAGCACCGTACGGCGCTTCTGTTGAGAAATTACGAGGGATACAGTTACAAAGAGATCGGAGATATCACCGGCACATCGGAGACCCAGGTAAAGATAAACATTTACAGGGGCAGGTTGGCGATGAGGGAATACCTGGTTTCAATGGAAAATGTTGTATAATTTTTTGGAGAGATGAGAAACCCCGACAGAAATAATTATGAGATCTGGATAATTGACTGGATAGAAGGAAACCTTGGCGAGGCGGAAGAAGCCAAGCTTATGGCTTTTCTGGAGAAAAATCCGGATATCAGGGAAGAGTCGGGTCTGCTGCTGAAAACAAAGATAACAGCGGTGGACCTCCAGATGAGCAACAAAGAACTGCTCAAGAAAGACATCGCTGATCTGGACATGTCACAAATCGACCTTCTCTCCGTCTCCTACCTGGAAAACGACATATCGGCGGAACAGTCGGCTGAACTCCAAAAATGTATCGAAACTAACAGCGAGGCCAAAGAAAGATTCTCGCGAATACAGAAGTTAAAACTCAAACCAACGGGCGAACAATTTAAGAACAAAAGGTCGCTAAAGAAAATCGGCCTGCCCGGCAAGATATCGCATATAGCGACAGTTACCGCCGCAGCCGCCGCGATATTGATATTTGTTCTTCTTTACCCTGTATCCCTCCGGGAGCCAAAAGTTCAGGAGACATTCTTATCGGAAAACCAGGACACGAATCTTCCTCCGGCAACTCCCTCCGAAGCCTTAAAAACTATCGGGGCGCCGACAACCACAGCCGAAATAGCTGAAGCGACGGACAATGAAAGCAGTGAAGTGTTGTCCAAAATGGTAGCGGAGGCGGAAACCGAACCATTCACCAACATAAGAACTGAAATAATTTCCGACACCTATATAGTTTATGAATACGGCATCCCGCCGATAGAGATAGACCTCGGGCAAACATTGGCCGCGAATATCATGGCGGCGGAGTCGGGCAACCTAAGACAACCCTACACGGCAAAACCAAAAATGGATTATCCTTACGATGAGAGAGGCCCCGTGGAGAAGCTCGTCGTCCGCCTCTTCCGGAAAAAAGTGCTCAATGAAGAGATCCCATCAAACTACCCTATCCGGGGATATGAATACGCCGAAGCGTGGATAACAGCGCTCAACAAGGTATGGGAAACGGAGATGGCGCTAACGAAGAATACAAACGAAGATGGCGAGGTTGAGTCGGTCAATTTCACTGCGGGTCTCATAAAATTCAACGCCAAAGTGAGAAATTATGGGGAGGGGCTGTAACTTTTCGCCCTACATATCCGTCTTCGCCTAAAACCGGGAGACAGGCAAAAAGAACTTCAAACAGACTGCCTGGCACGGAAACAGAAACATTAAAAAATTTGAATCGAGATGAAGAAGCTGGTATTTACATTGATAATCGCTGCTCTTGTATCGCGGGGAAAGGCGCAGGAACCGATAGATAGAGCAACGGACAGACCAACAGTTACGGAGGAGATGGAAAGCGGCACCCTCTATAGGGAAATGCCAAACGATACTTTGGATATAAGCTTCCGCGACAATTATGGATATACCAATTATGACCATACCGGGGAGAGGCAAGAAGCCGGGCAACTTACAAACGTTATCAAAGAGAATGAAACCTGGCTTTCGGACAATGCCGGAGAGAAATCATCCGCGGAAGAACCGCGAACAGTTTTTGAAGAGGAGACAGCCGCTGACGACAATAAACCTAAAAACTTCTGGAAATATATTGCCAAGTCTCAGGACAAGTCGGACAAGCCGGGCCAACCGGACCAAGAGGAAGAGGAAAAGACAACAATTAGAGATGTGGTTAAAAAATGGAACAGCAACAGGAAGATGTTTAAGGGCCATTGGGTAGGTTTCGGGGGAGGTTTTTCAAATTATCTCGCGAGCGATCTGACGCTGACCATGCCCGCGGAAATCGATTATATGACCCTGAACACCGGCAAGTCGTTCAACTACCACCTGAATTTCACGCAGCTAAGTGTCGGGCTGACCCGGCATATAGGCTTCGTAACCGGACTGGGCCTCTCATGGGACAACTTCAGGTTTGAAGGACAAAACAATATACAGAAAAACGAGGGGGCGCCCAATTCCGAGTTCCTGTTCTCGGATCCGGCCAACAACAACATGATAAAAAAATCGACACTTAACGTAGCCTACCTTCAGCTACCCGTCATGTTCGAGATACAGATACCAGCGGGGTGGAGCATCTTAAACTTTTCCGCCGGACCCTTTGGCGCGATAAAAGTTGGCTCATGGTCAAAGATAGTTATGAAGGGAGGCGAGGTATACAAAAACGACAGCGACTTCAATTTCAACATGCTAATGGCGGGCGCCACCGCCAGGATAGGATTCGGGTATTTCCAGGCCTACGCCAACTACTATGTGACCCCCCTCTTCTTGGAAAACAAAGCGCCCGGAGGGGAAAATCTCTATGTTTTCGACGTAGGATTGGCCATCTCATTCTAAAATCGCCCCTCTCCGCCGCCTGTTCAATTATCTTCTCTTCTTGATTGGCCATCTCATTCTAAAATCGGCTTCCTTCCGATTTATTATAAATGTTAAATTTTATTTTGGTGCAACTTTTGTGCCTCTTTTCTCGTCTTATAATTAGAGGGGTCGTCGTAATAAAACAAATATGTATAGATATCTACATGTGACAATAATTTTTTTTGTCTTCCTGTTCTTGGAGGACAGATGTGATCTGGAAGACTATACGGCGAAGTTTGACGATGGGATAAAGACCCTTTACAACAACGGATTCTCCATAAAATTTGATAACAGCGAAGTGTACGACAGCCGTTCAATCGATTTTTACGACGGTTCGTCCCATATAATCTACCTGAAAGAGGGGAAATATTTCACATGCGACGGGCGGAACAGTTTTTCGGTCAAAGTGGGCGACCAGGAGATATATTCCGGGCATATAGAAGATTCGCGCACAACGGTCATAAGGGACGGACCCGTGATCAGGACGGCCGATATGCGCGCCAACAATATAATACCGATAGGCCTTAACGATACGTTTTTATCTGTTGACTGGCCCTATTCAAACGGAAGTGACCCGCGAAACAGTAAAAAAGTTATCGATGCCCTCAAAAGTGAAGGCCTTTACAGGGAGGGAATTTCCGCCAGGATTATCGACATAAAAAAAACATACAACAACGGGATATCGTTGAATATCCGGATTACGAACAACGACTCCGAAGAGATCTATTACCTGGATCCCGACAGGCTGGGGAACAGGCGGTACCACTACTTTACCGATGGGTTGACATTGACCGATCCCAAACTCAACAATTACCTGAACAATGCCCAATATGAGGTGCCGGCCCAAAGTCCGCTCTGGAGGGACGAGTGGATGTCGCTTCTGGAGGTCGGTGAGAGTAAGACCATTAACATTGTTTACCCCGACTTCGATGAACTTCCCGTGGGAAGCTACTACGCCACGTTTACGTTTCCCGGTAGCGGCCCTCCCGAAGACAGTGGAGATATATGGTACAAAAACGGCAGGATATGGCTGGGAGACCTTCAGGTTTCCAAGATTGTTCATATTGATTGATTATATTTGTTCTCACGAAAAAATATCATCAACACTATGCGACTTCTTCTTATCAGCAACTCCACCAATCCGGGTGAACCCTTCCTTGATTACCCCAAACATGAGATCCGAAAGTTTTTGGGCGACAAGCCCGTAAAGGTTCTCTTTATCCCCTATGCCGCCGTCACCTTTTCATGGGATCAATACGAAGCCAGGGTAGCCGAAAGGTACGGCGAGATTGGCCACAAGATAATCTCCGTTCATAAATGTCCCGATCCCGTTAAAGCCGTTGATAATGCCGAAGCTATCGCCGTTGGGGGCGGGAACACATGGCAGCTGGTCGACCGGTTACATCGCAACGGCCTTATCGACCCGATACGGGAAAAGGTGTTGTCAGGCACGCCATATATGGGCTGGAGCGCCGGCTCCAACGTCGCCTGTCCCACCATCATGACAACAAACGATATGCCCATCGTTGAACCGCCATCGTTCAGAGCGTTCAACCTTGTGCCCTTCCAGATAAACCCGCACTATCTGGACGCCAATCCGGCGGGCCATGCCGGGGAGACGAGGGAACAGCGCATATTGGAGTATATCGAGGCCAACCCCACAACCACGGTTGTAGGTCTGCGCGAAGGCACCATGCTGCTGGTAAACGGGAAAAAGATGTCGCTTATCGGTCCCCGCCCCTCCCGGATCTTCAAAAAAGGGGAAGCCGCCGCAGAGCTCTCCTCAAAAGACGATCTCTCCTATCTGCTTGCTTAGCGGCAATCTATCCTTTTTAATTCGTTCTGCCGAAGCGGGCCGACAACAGTGGAAGGGCTATGTTCAGTCCGCTCGCCCAGTATGTCCAGGTATGTCCCCCATCCCGTATTCTCAGCTGGCAGGGCACTCCCGCCTTTTTCATGGCCTTGAAAAAATCCCAGTTATAGTCGATAGTGAAATCGTCGTCACCACAATCGGCGTACCACAGAATCGTTTTGTACGCCTCAATCTCCTCGGCCGTGGCGGCGGCTATTCTCTCGGAACAGATATGTTCGAGATAAGAGGCCTTTTTCTTGGCCGCGAGCTCGTTCCTGGGGTTCCAGAGGGAACTGGACTCGTCTATGCCCAACGCCCCGCTCATCTCGTACACGGCGCAGAATAGGTCGGGCCGGGTCAAGGCGTACCATACGCAACCGCCCCCACCCATTGAGAGGCCGCCTATCGCCCTGTTCTCCTTACCCGGTTTCACCCTGTAGTTGCTCTCTATGTAGGGCATAAACTCATCGAAGAAAAACTGCTCGTAAGGATACTTGTCACCATCCATGTTATAGTATCCCTCATACTCCGTGCCCCCGGCGTTAGGGGTAACTATTATCATCCCTATAGCCTCGCCCGAAGCTGTCAGTTGGTTGGCTATAGAGGAGAGGCCCGCCTTGTTCTCGTAGCACCTGTTATCGTCGCTCGCCCCGTGGAGCAGGTAAAATATCGGATAGCTTTTGTTGGGGTTTGTCTCGTAATCCCTTGGCAGGTAGATAGAATATGCCCTGTCGGTTCCGAACACCTTACTATAAAAAGTCTTTTCGGTGGTACGTCCCGCCTCGCTTCTCTGGGGAAACTGTCCGCCCGGCTGCTGGGCGGTAACCATTGGCGCGGCCATAAGTATCGCCAACGCGATCAAAATAGATTTTTTCATTTTTATACGGTTTAGTGTCAACTTTTCTGGAAAACAAATATAGTTATAAAAAGATTGAAGTCGGTCAGGATTGGAGACCGCCCTCTTCGGATCGCGAAGAAGGCCTTGATCAGCTTTTTCTGATTTTTTGAATATTACACCCAATTTTTGTATCCAACGAAATAATATTTCGTACATTTGGCTTGTGCGGTTGAAAAGTGGGAATAATTCTTGATATGTGGCGCTTAAAAAACAATAGATCAAGAGATTTTTTGCGGGAGGAAACAGTTATCTGTTTCTGCTTTTTGTGGGGAAAGTGCTGAGTGATAGTGTTATATAGAACATTATACTAATAAAACATAGAAACCATAGCAAATACATACGTTACCACACATAATAAAAAAAGACAGAGATGTACATAATTGACCAAGAAAAAAATAGAATTTCAAAACTTGAAAAAAAGACTTTTCACGATTTGAATCTTAAAGAAAGAGAACATTTGCAGGAGTGGATTGCGAATAATCCATCTTCACTAGGAGAAGAATTGCTTATTATTCAAAAAGAATTTAATGGCTTTTACGACACTAATGAAAGATTAGATTTACTTGCCCTCGACAAATCTGGTAATTTGGTTATCATAGAAAATAAACTTGACGATTCAGGTAAGGATGTTACTTGGCAGGTAATCAAATATGCTTCATATTGTTCGAGTTTAACAAAACAGGAAATAATTAAAATTTATCAGGATTTTCTCGGCAGTAAATCAAATGCAGAAGAGAATATTTCGGAATTCTTCGATAAAAAGGAGATAGATGAGATTTTATTAAATCAAGGATTAAATTCACAACGGTTAATAATGGTTGCGGCCAATTTCAGAAAGGAAGTTACGTCGACAGTTTTGTGGTTAATGAACTTTAAAATTCGAATACAATGTTTTAAAGTTACTCCATTCGCATTGAATGAACAGTTGTTTTTGAATATTGAACAAATTCTCCCAACCAAAGACACAGAAGACTTTACAATTGGCATTGCTTCCAAAGCACGAGAAGAAATTGAAGTTCAAGAAACCCTGCAAAACAGACATCACGTAAGATTAAAGTTTTGGGAACAATTTATTAATGCAAGTAATCAGCAAAACAACTTGTTTTCAAACAACTCACCTTCTAAGGAAAGTTGGATTGGAAAGGGAATGGGAATGAGTGGCGTTAGTCTTTTACCGTCGATTAGTAGCAACTACTGTCGTTGTGAAATAACGATTAACAAAGGGAATAAAGATATTAATAAAGAAGTTTTTGATCATTTATTTAGTCATAAAGAAAAAATTGAAGCAGTTTTTGGTGGTGAATTAGTTTGGGAACGTATGGATGACAACGTGACTTGTAGAATTAAATCACAACTTGACGATGTGAGTTATTTTGAAGAAAGTGACTGGGAAAAAATGATCGAATTTCTAATTGATGTTTCGGTTAGAATAGAAAAAGCATTTAAAGAACCAATAAAAAAACTAAACAATCAATTGAAAAACAAATAATTACGTGCAGCAACAAAAACTAAAATCAAGCGGGTGGATAGTGCTAACTTGAAGAGCATTGCGACTAATAAACTTTATCGCAGATTGGCAGTGAAGTGCTCCAAAATGCCCGCCATCTTTTAGCCTCAGGCGTTATGCTTAACCCATTCTCATCCCTAATACCAACAACGATATGAAAACAAATAAAGATGACTTAGAACTACATAAAGCATTTGAAATTATTCTTTCAATCGAAAACTTCAGCGACTACATCTCAGATATTGCCGAACTCATTTATAAGAATGAATTAAGTTCTGAAAGTTTGAATGACATACTTAAGGAATATAAAATCAATAGAATACAAGATATAAATGAAGAACTTCTTGATCTAATCATCGTATATATAAATTTTGTGCTTAAAGATCATTCTATTTCATTTAATGAAAAAACCAATATCGGTCAATTAAAAAAGTATTTTAAAATTAAAGAAGGAGATTTCTATAAGAAAAAATATAACGAAATTGAGGAAATCTTGCACCGACAATTCGAGAGGTTGTATGCCGACAATTTTATAAATGGGGATGAAGATACCCATATAAACCATCTTCAAGATATTTTCGACTTAAGTTATGATCAATTTGACGAATTCAAGGCAAAAGAAGTCAGAAGAGCATTGAATGAAGGGGCTAATATATCAGATCTCAGCACAGCGAAATATCCTAAAGCATTTAAAATAATTGAAAATGAAACCAATCGCATTGTTTCCCCAAAAAATAAAAAATTTGATTCGGACCAAAGATAATGGACTATGCGGAGAATGTGGGAGCAATGAAAAATTGGAATTTGACCATATAATTCCCTACTCAAAAGAAGGATCAAATACTGATAAGAACATTCAATTATTATGTGAGGCTTGCAATAAAAAAATCAGATAAAATAGGATAAAATAAAGGCTAAGCATAACACGGACGGTAGCACTAATAAACCGTAGATAACCATATTGATTTAATAAGTATATAGCATCTATCGGTCAATGGTACAATAATTTCTCAAAATCATAAAATCATGAGCTGTATTCTATCCGACAAATTGAAAGAAGAAACCTTTATTAGAATGTACTTCAATCCAAAAAAGGAAAATTATCATTATGCTGGTTTAAAAAGAGCTTACTTAGATTTTAATCGAACTCTTCCAATAAAAGACAAGAATATTACCGACCGTCAGAAAAAGATAGAGGAAACGATAAGTTATTTAAATGGAAATCTCAAGCGTTTAATTAGTGGTGATTATAAAAATCAAGAATCATTTGACAGAGCGCACAAAAAATTATGCGAAAAATTAATAGGAGAATGGGACGAACTCTCTATAGGACAGGCTCAGAAGTGGATAAATATGTCATTAAAATATTGGCTATTGATGGGTGAGAGCAGAATAGAACATATTGACAAAAACCCGGAATTTTTTCACATACCTATTGACAGAAATGTCTTGGAGAAAATGCTTGGAGAAAAAAATATTGCTTGGAGTAAAATGTCAGAATATGGTAAATATCTTGAGTTACAAAAAAAACACAGAAAGAAAAATTCAGGAAATCCACCAATAATTGATGAAATTAAGTTTTTTAATGAAACCGAAAGCGTGTAACAAATCCTAAAAACAGAAAAAAATAAAATGAGACAACAAATTTTAGATCAAATAACTCTTGTACTTGATCAACGAAAGAACTTTTTTATTCGAGAGCAAGACATACAACTATATCTTGCAAATCACTTCATTAATAGCCATTTATTTGACAACGTTTTTATAGAATATTATGTGCCAAGCAGTTTGATACCCAGGTATCCGTGGACCGACATTAACAATATTTACATTGACATTGTATTAGAAAAGAACAATCGATTTTTCCCGATTGAAATTAAGTATAAAACGGTGAGACAAGACCTGCCATTTTTAGTTTTCGGACAAAATATAAACGTGACACTTGGACAACATGGAGCACAGAATATTGGCTGCTACGATTTCTGGAAAGATGTTAAGAGAATTGAACTATTCGAGAAGACCTTTCAAAGTGTAGAAAGAGGGGTTGTATTATTTGTAAGCAATGACTCGGCATATCAAAAAGCACCTTTGGATCCAAGTGCTGGTTACGCTCCATTCTCAATTCATCAAGGACGAGTAATCCCGATTAATTCTTTTTTAGATTGGAATGATAATTTAGCAGTGGCAAATGGTAGACCTGGGTTTAATATTGAATATGCTTACAATATAAATTGGACACCCATGCATATTCCACAACATCATTACGTTTTGATATGAAAAAAGTAGGCCGAACCACTAACAGTACATTTACAATAGGCGGGGTTCACTCCACAGACAGTTTAGTGGTAGCCGAAAGTTTTGTTTCCACATAAGCATTAATGATAAAAAATGCCGCACAACGGCCAATATTAATAAAGCCAATACACACGAGAATGTTAAAATAATAACTTTGGAATTTCTATTTTCACTAATCATGCCGAGTTGTGTTGGTTATCGTATACGTCAACCGTATCGGGAGCAGGACCAAACAAAAGAGTCGCACAAAAACACATTTAAAGGCAGAGAAGCTAAAAGACAAAAACATTATGAAAAAGCTTGAATATTTAATAATCATTGGATGCCTGTTTTTATTGCCCAATAATGCTTCTTCACAACAAAT
>DUOU01000080.1 GCA_012838685.1 Bacteroidota bacterium
GCAACAGAGGTTTCCTCGCTTAAAATCGCTGATAATAGGGATTGACCTTGAAAGGGAACTTCGCAGGAAAAGGATCTCGGTACGACTTTTGGAACGTTTGGAAAATGGGTTGGTTGATGAGGTTAGAAGCTTGATATCTGGAGGGTTGGAACCAAAATCGTTAATCTATTACGGACTAGAGTACAAGTATGTTACCAACTACATTATTGGCAAATTAAGCTATGATGAGATGGTCTCCTCACTGGAAACGGCTATCCATCAATTCGCCAAACGGCAGATGACCTGGTTCCGCGGCATGGAGAGGCGCGGAATCAAAATCAACTGGATTGACGGGAACCTTTCCACAAGCGAAAAACTGGGTGCCGTGGAAAGGATATGGAGCGAGGATCAATCCAGTGAATCTGTTAGCTATACATAAATCTCTTGATACTTCTTTTTGGCGTTTTCTCGAAAGCCTCTTCTCGCAGCTCAAATTTTGTGATACGACTGTAGATTGGCAACATATCGTTCAGTTTATTGCGGTTTTCCTCCATGAGTTTTACAAGAGAATCACCTTCAATGGATTCAGCAGCGGCTTTTTCGTAATCAGGTACCACCAAAGCCACCAGTTTTTTCTCCCTGTCAACTACTATTGATTCAGCTACCAGTGGCAGATTGTTCAGTTTGTCTTCTATCTCTTCAGGGTATATATTTTGTCCATTCGCACTGAGTATCATACTCTTGCTTCTTCCTTTAATAAAGATATTGCCATCATTGTCAACCACACCCAGATCTCCTGTTTTCAGCCAACCGTCATCAGTAAAAGTGGCGGAAGTAGCATCAGGGTTTTTGTAATAACCGAGCATGACATTGTCACCTCTGGCTTGGATCTCACCGACAATATTTTGGGGATCTTTGGAATCTATCCTGACCTCCATTCGGTGAACAGTTTCGCCACAAGAGCGGGCCTTAAATGTCGAAGGATCCCTGTAACCGATGAGGGGACCACATTCGGTCATTCCATAACCAACGGTATAGGGGAGTTTCAGTTTTTTCATCACCATCTCAGCGTTTTCAGCGATGGCGGCGCCGCCAGCGACTATTTTTCTGACGTTTCCACCGAAAGCTGCCATAAGCTTTTTATTGATGGTGGAATATAGAATGTTTTTTATTCCCGGAATGGCCAGAAGAACCTTGAACAGAGGTTTTTCTATCGTTGGAATGACTTTTCCTTTGATAATCTTCTCCAGTACCAAGGGGACGGTGATTACAATATAGGGTTTTACCTCGGCAAGGGCCTGAAGCAAAAGAGCCGGAGTTGGCGGCTTACCAAGGAGGAAAACGTGGCATCCTGATGAAATAGGGTAGATAAGCTCAAATGCCAGCCCGTACATATGTGCCAGCGGGAGCATCGATACAATAGTCTCCCCGGGTTCTACAGGAATAGAGTCAACAGCGAATTCCCTGTTGGAACTGATACTCCTGGCGCTTAGCATTACCCCTTTTGGTGAACTTGTGGTTCCGGAGGTATAACTGATCAATGTAAGGTCATCCAGGCTACCATAATTATATTTGACATCATCTATTTTAAGTCCGTTTGGATGGTCTTTTTCAAAAAGAGAATCCAGGTTTTCAATTGATTTGGTCAATTTGCCGTCTCTTGAAAACAAAACTGTGGTATCCTCAACATTGATGATACCGTTTACCAGCGGCATTTTCTCGGGATCCATTTGGCTGAATATGCTCTTTTCCGTGAAGAGAAGTACGCTTTCTGAATGGTCGGTCAGTGATTGTACGCTCTCCGGCATGAAGTCGTTCAGGATAGGCACCGCTACCCCATCGTACGATGTCACGGCAAAGAACGCTATGCACCACCGGGCATTGTTTTTTGAACAAAGGGCTATTTTGTCTCCTTTTTTTACTCCATTTTCCCTAAAGATAATATGAAGTTTCTCAATTTCAGTGGCAATCTCTCCAAAGGTAAAAGACTCGCCCTTAAAATTGCTTAATCCATATTGGCTCCAGTTCTTTTTAACGGCCTCTTCGAAACGTTCAAGAAAATGTATCATAAGTCTGTTTTTATTAAGTCAGGTTATTGTTTTATTGATGAAAAAGAATGGCATTAGAATATTTGTCTCTATCTATAAATTAATTAATAATAAAGCGCCATTCCGGTCGAGTTGGGTCCAGTCGGGGCAAAGATTAAATAATCCTGATGATTTTGGAATTAAATGTGATATAATTTTGTTTTTGCTTCCCAAAAACCATAAAATAGTGGTAGAATTGGAAAATAGGTGGCGAAAATAAACAGATTTTAAAATTACTGTAAGTACATATCAAGCCATTCAAAGAATTCTTTTTGCCATATAACCGAGTTTTGGGGTTTGGTCACCCAATGGCTTTCATCCTCGAAAAAGAGCAATCTGCTGGGTATCTCTTTAAGCTGGGCCGCTTGGAATGCCTCCAGACTTTGGGTGTAAGGAATCCTGAAATCGTTCGCTCCGGTAATGATAAGAATAGGTGTGTTCCATTGGTCTACCCTAAGATGGGGCGAATAGTCATAACTCTTAGGATTGTTCCAGTATGCCCCTTCTATATCTTTTTCGGCAAACCAAAGTTCTTCTGTTGAACCGTACCAGCTTGTGAAATCGAACATCCCACAGTGGGAGACGAACGCCTTGAACCTGTCGGCATGTATGCCGGCAAGATAAAACACCGAATATCCGCCGTAACTGGCACCAACGGCTCCTAGTCTGTCCTTATCGACATAAGTCTCAAGGCACATAGCATCCACAGCGTCAAGATAGTCCCTCATATTGGCTCCGCCATAATCTCCGGAAATCTGCTCTTTCCACGACTGGCCGAAACCGGTATTACCTCTTCTGTTCGGAGCGACTACAATATAACCTTTCGCGGCCATCATCTGGTAGTTCCAGCGGTATGACCAACTTTGGCTCAGGGGACCTTGCGGACCTCCTTTGCAGTACAGGAGCATTGGGTAAGTTTTGTTGGGGTCAAAATCGGGAGGATATATGACCCACATCTGCAGGTCCTGGTTGTCGCCTGTTTTTATGTATCTCTCCTCGGTTTTGCCCATCTTGATATTGTCATATATGTTTTTGTTGATGGAACTTATCAGTTCTACCTGTCCCGTCGCCATATCCACTTTGGATATTTCGGGGGCCATCGACATTGATACGATTCCAGCCAACAAAGTGCCGTTGTTGTATCTCAACGGTCCGAGGTCGAACATACCCTCCGTGACCTTATCGATTCCGCGGGTAGAAAGATTTGTCTTGAAAATCTGCACAGTGCCAAGGTATGCGCAGGTAAACCATATATTTTCGTTGTCGACCCATGTTATGTTTTCAACGTCAAAATTCCATCCCTGGGTTGTCCATCTTCGGGTACCGGAAGGAATGTCATATACAAAAAGCCTGTCCAGATCCGACTCATAGCCGTCGCGCTCCATACTTTGAAAAGCAATTTTGGATCCATCGGGAGAGAAGACAGGGTATCTGTCATATCCTTTGTTGCCGGCGGAGATGTTGATTTCAGTACTGTTTTCAATATCGTACAGATAGATATCGGAGTTGGTGCTTTTTGAGAACTCCGCGCCGGTAAGTCGTTTGGAGGTATAGGCGATCTGTTTTCCATCGGGACTCCAGGTTATTTCGGCCGCATCGAAAAAAGGCGGCATAGGTGTCTCAAACCGTTGTCCCTCCATTACATCTTTTTCGTTGTAAACTTTTCTGCCGTCAAATGATGCGATGAAAAGGTGGCTGTAGGAATAGTCGCTCCAACTGTCCCAGTGACGGTACATAAGATCGTTTATAATCCTGACTTTTGCCTTTTCAAATCCATATTTCTCATTGGATGTCTGATCCATCTTTACCCTGCGGGTGAAATAAATTTTATCACCTGCGGGAGATAAGGAGAAATGTTCAAAGTTGTCCAACCCCTTTATCTCGATCTTTTCAGACCCATCGGCGTTCATTATTACCAGGGTGTTGCCATTAGCGTAGAGAATCGATTTTCCCCCGTCAATCCATTGCGGGGAGTTTCCTCCTCCGGTAGTGAGCTGAACCGGATCTCCTCCCGAAACCGCCATCTTATAAATGTTGGTTCTTCTGGCTTCTGTCTTCAGATCAATATCTGTCAGTGTATAAAGGATATTGGAACCGTCAGGCGATAGGGCGATATCTCCTAAACGGCGAAATTTCCACATCAGTTCCGGTGTCATTACACCTCCCGCGATCTCTTCTTCGGTAAGTTCATTGTTGAATGAAGTTGTAGCGGATTCCTTGTAGGACTCTCCCTGGTCGCATGATATGAACAAAACAGTTCCAAGAAGGAGAATCAAAGGCGATAAAATTCCTTTTGTCGACATAATTGGTGAATGTTGGTCAATATTGCTAATCTTTGGGGGTATCTCCCTTTTTCAACGCTTCGTAAACTTTTTCCTTGAGTTCCTCGTACAGTTCGGGATTGTCGTTCAACATCTGTTTTACCGCTTCCCTGCCCTGCCCGATTTTAGTCTCTCCATAGCTGAACCACGATCCACTTTTTTTGATTATTCCGAAATCGACTCCCAGATCGACAACTTCACCTGTTTGGGATATACCTTCTCCGTAAATTATGTCGAATTCCGCCTTTCTGAACGGGGGCGCGAGCTTGTTTTTGACAACTTTTACCCTCGTCCTGCTTCCTTTTATCTCTTCGCCATCTTTGATCTGGGTAATCTTTCTTATGTCAATTCTCACCGAAGCGTAGAACTTCAACGCGTTTCCTCCCGTTGTGGTCTCAGGGTTGCCGAACATAATTCCAATTTTCTCCCTCAGTTGATTGATGAATATACATGTGGTATTTGTTTTGTTTATGTTGGCCGTGAGTTTCCTCATGGCCTGCGACATCAATCTTGCCTGCAGTCCCATCTTGGAGTCGCCCATCTCTCCCTCGATCTCCGCTTTTGGGGTAAGTGCGGCCACGGAGTCGATCACAATTATGTCGAGAGCTCCCGATCGTATAAGGTGGTCGGCTATCTCCAGTGCCTGCTCCCCATTGTCGGGTTGTGATATCAGAAGATTCTCCACATCCACGCCAAGTTTTTCGGCGTAGAACCTGTCGAAAGCGTGCTCCGCATCTATAACCGCGGCAATGCCGCCCTTTTTTTGCGCTTCGGCTATCGCATGGATGGCCAGGGTAGTTTTTCCGGAAGATTCCGGACCATAAATCTCTATTACCCTTCCCCTTGGGAAACCTCCTATACCAAGCGCGGCGTCCAACCCGATGGATCCGGTGGAAATCACCTGAATGTTCTCTATAGCGTTGTCGCCCAGCTTCATGATGGTGCCTTTACCGAAATCCTTTTCAATTTTACCCAATGTAATTTCGAGAGCTTTCAGCTTCTCTTTATTGATTTCCAATCTTTCTTTGCTCATACCTGTTCTGTTTTTTGTTTTATTGCGCTATTCTAATCGGCTTACAGCGAACATAAGCCTTTTATTCCAAAAAGTTGTCCTATTTTCCCAGAATCTGTTCCGAATGGTTCTTTGTGTCTACCTTCTTGAATACACTCTCGATAATTCCGTTTTCGTCGATTATATAGGTTGTTCTCGCGATTCCCCAATATATTCTGCCATATTGTCTCTTTTCCTGCCATACTCCGTAGTCAGTAACGATCTTTTTATCCGTATCGGCTATTATCGGGAAAGGAAGGGAGTATTTATCGGCAAATTTTTTGTGTGATGCTTCACTGCCGGTGTTCACTCCTATAACTACGTATCCTTTCGATAAAAATCTCGAATAATTATCCCTCAGGTTACATGACTCCGCGGTGCATCCCGGCGTATCATTTTTAGGATAAAAATAGAGAACTATCTTTTTGCCCTTGAAATCGCTGAGTTTTATCCGATTACCGTCCTGGTCGGTTCCTTCAAAGCAGGGGGCCGCTGTTCCTTCCTGAAGTAAGTCCATATAGTTTCAGATTTTGATTAAATATGGTAAATTTACGAAGTTTGATCAGTATTTTTAGCCATCAAGGATGTTTTGTTTTCAACATTCTTTTACTTTGCGGCTTTAATGGTGGTATAATTGGGTTATGTAAAACAGTAAGCAGATGATATCTAGAGGCTTTGATTTTATGGGATACTTTTTGAAAAGGTTGATGCTTTTGTTTATGGCTTTACTTTTTTCGGTTTCCGCTATGGGACAGGTAAGACCGGTCCGACAGTCGGCGATCGATGCTTTTGATAGGGGGGATTTCAATACAGCATACACACAGTTCAACGATCTTTTGGCCTCTTACCCGAAAGATCCTGTTTACAAGTTTTATAAGGGGGCCTGTATGGTCAATCTTGAAGCTGATCCCCATGAAGCGGTAAGGCTTTTGACCGAGGCGGGCCAGACCGCTTCTCTTTCCCGTCCACTGCCTTTGGAATCATTCTTTTATCTTGGCAGGGCGAGGCAGCAGGCGGGGTTGTTCGCTGAGGCAATAGTCGCTTTCAATGAGTACAGCGAAAAGGCAGGGAGAAAAGCCGCACGGGATTTGGGTGTTCCCTCGTTTGTCTCCCAGTGTGAGGCGGGCAAAGGGGCTTTGAGCGGGCCATATAGGGTGCTGACTGTAGATGATATGGAGGATACCGTGGCATCGATAGAGGAGATTGCCGTAGAGGCCGGGAACAAACAGGAAGAGCGGTTTCCGTTGAAGGAGAGCAATGTTTCGGAAGAGATTGTCGCTACGATCGTTCCGATAAGGGAGTTGATGCCGGCCGACTACGACGCGCTTCTCTCTGAAGCGGTTTTATATCAAAAACAGACCGACTCATTGTCGGTTTTGATCGACGAACAGCAGGCCGGACTTAGTGGGGCAACGACAAGGGAGAGAGCCGCGATAATAGCTGAAATAGGACGTAACAGGAGACTGGCCGACTCGCTTCAGACCATAGCCGACGAAAAGTTCTCTTCAGCACAGGAGTTGATAAACAATTCCCGGTTCACGGGAGAAAGGGATTCAGCATCGGGACAAAACCAGATAGTTGCCGGGCAACAACCCTTGGCAAAAGAGAGGTCACTGCCCACTACATCCGCAAGTGCGGTTTTGGAACAGACTCTTGAAGAAACTCCGCCACAAAAGGCGGTTGAAACGC
>DUOU01000081.1 GCA_012838685.1 Bacteroidota bacterium
ATCCCCATGTTCTCCGCCAAGATCCCCGAAAAGTATTGGGTGCCCCGCTTCAGGTCGTCAGTCAACAACATCCTGTTGGCGCTCTCCCCCATATCGTTTATGTTCATGAAGATATTGGCCTGCTCCATCTGGCTGACTCCCAGGTAGAAATCTCCCATCTCCCCGTCGTCCAGTATTTTGGCCACTCTCATTATCTTTCTTATTGTTGTCTCCTCTTCCGATGGCGCGAACGGGGCATTGTCCGGGAGCGGGTCGGTATCCTTGAACCGTATCATTATCTCTTCTCCCTCATTGATGCCTATAATGTTTGACAACCTGCTGTTTATAAACACTTCGCCCTTAGGAACCGCCAGTGAATCAACTCCGTGAAAGAGAAAAAAGTTGGCCTCCACACCGTAAATATTTATATCCAAGGCGGAGGCGTTTGTGGAGAAGTTCTGGCAATAGCCGTCGGCTTCCAGTATCGCGGTGCTCTTCTCGCCGGAAATTTCGGCCAAGGTGTCGGCCAATGAGGGGCTGAAATACCGTGTTCCGGTGGAGATCTCTATATCGGTGTTGCCCAGACGGGAATAGACGGATGACCTCAGGCTCTTTCTTACCGAAAATCCCGTAAAAAGTGAACCGGTGACGATGGCGGCCAGCAGCAGGGTGATAAGAAACTGGTAAACCGCGTCTTTTTTGTTGTGGAGCAACGACTTGAGAGCTATCTTGAGTAGGTTCCTGTTCACTTTTTATACTGTTTGTTCGATATCCCGATGCTAATCGACGGTTTTTTTCTTCAAGCCTCCCGGTCCAGATGTATCTTTCTTCCCATTTTATCCGCCAGGGCGGGGGAGTGGGTGGCGGTGATTATGGTAAGCCCCATCTCCTTGTTCAGCTCTACCATCAGGTTTCCGAGAATATCGGCATTTTTGGCGTCCAATGATCCTGTGGGCTCGTCGGCCAAAAGTATCGCCGGCTTGTTGATAAGCGCCCTTACCAAAGAGGCTCTCTGGGCCTCCCCTCCGGATACTACGGCCGGATATTTGTCGGATATCCTCTCAATGCCTACCCTCTTCATCAATCTGTCGGCATATTTCACCTTTTCGGCGTATACCTCATCGGTTATCTTATTGGCGAAAAGAGGGAGCATTATATTCTCGATGATGGTCAGGTGTGGCATCAGCAGATGCTCCTGGAACACGAAGCCGATGTTTCGGTTCCGGTAGGAGGCCGACTCGTCGGCAGTGAAGGTCAGTATAGACCTTCTGTTGAACAGCACCTCTCCCTTATCGGGCTTGTCAAGCGACCCTATAATGTTTATCAGCGTCGTTTTGCCAGAACCGGAGGGGCCCGTGACGGCAAGCATACTGTTGGCGTCGACAGTCAGGGAGAAATCGGTAAAAACAGCTCCCCGCCCATGAAACGATTTCGTTATCTTTTTTATCTCTATCATGTTGTTTTCCGCGATTTGTTGTACACATCGGAGATGCCGACCGACATACGCCGCATGGAGAGGTTCTCGGCCACCCCTTTTTTGCCTTTGGCCCCCAGGTCATGGATTTTTTCTTTGTCGTTTATCAGTGCGGCCAGATTTTTCGCCAACTCCCCGACCGTGTCGGGCGAATATGTTATGCCTCCCCCGGTATGGGCGATAATCTCGGGGAAAGCTCCGGTGTGGGGCATGACGACAGGTATGCCCGCGCTGTTGGCTTCAAGTATGTATAGGCCATATCCGTCATATTTGCTTACCGGCACGGAGATAATGTCCACCGATTTCAGGAAATCTATCTTTCCGTTGCCCGTAAATTCGTCGAACAACTCGAAATAGTTGTCCAACCCTCTCCGTTTTATCTTTTTCTTTTGTCTGGAGACAAACGGCTTATCCTCACCGGTGAAACCACCGCAGGCCAGGAGTTTCAGGTCGGAAAACCTGCCGCTCTCCTTTAGCAAGATGAAGGCATCAACCATCTTGTCAAATCCGTTATAATCGTTCATCCTGCTAAAAAAACCTATCGAAGGGTTGTTTGAGGGTTTTTCCGGCCACTCAACGGGCTCGGGATCGAATCCTATAGGGACCACATCCACCTTTTCGGGGTCGGCACCGGTTTTGCCCACAAAAAGCTCTTTATAGTAATTACTCGGAGTTATGAACCTGTCTATACATCCCGCCTGCTCTCCCATCAGTTCCCACGCTTTGCTCCTGTAGGGCTCTTTCATATCCTCTATCCAGTCATCTTCGTTCAACAGTGAGCAGACAATGTTGATGTCGCTGTTCTTCTGTTTGATAAGTTTGCCGAGACCCATTATCAAGGCGTTCGAGAGGTGTATAATATCTGGTGCTCCATCTTTGGAGATAAATCGCAGCAACCTCTCCACCTCATGCTCCTGGAAACTGTTGTCGCCGCTGATCATGTTGAGCGTCATATCCTCAAGACCATCCGTGTTGGTGGAGCCCGACATTTTGGAGGCCAACTTCAGCAAAGGCGGGGAGTCCAGGATCTTGTCCCAGAAGGGCGACATATTTCGGAGTACCTTTACCTTATCGCGGAGGAACATGGATATGGCCCCGAAAAAGACCTCTTTCTCGAATCCGGGATCCCGTAACGACTTGTCGGGCGGCAGGTACAACGGCACCGCTCTGGCCGAAATGCCGGGAACCTTTTTTATCGCCCTGAGGTAGAGCATATCGCGGTAACAGTTGGCGCAATAGAACTCCGAGCCGGATCCCGTTATCAAGTAAACAACCTTCATCTCCTCACATTTCCAATAAAAGTAACCATAAAATCCAATACGTCCCAAAACTAACAGATTAGAACGGCAAATTTTAACGTAACTTTAATAAATCTGCCGTTCAATCAAGGATTTTTCATTTTTTGGTTGGCGACATTATCGGTATTTTTACCTCAAAACTTTTTTGGTATGACTGATACAATAAAACTTCTTGAAAATTATCTTCTTTCCAACAGGAACGAAGAGGGGGTATGGGACGGGGAACTGTCATCCAGCGCCATATCGACATCCGTTGCCTGTTTCGCCCTCCATTCGATAGATAAGGAGAGATATGCCCAGCAGATAAAAAATGGTGTCGCCTGGTTGCATAACGACATGAAAAATGACGGCAGTTGGGGCGATTCGCGCGAGAGTCCTTCCAATATGACCGCCACCTTGCTGTCGTACGCCGCGCTCTTCGCGTGCGACAAGCCTTCGGAGGCCACAAGGAATTATCTTATAAAAAAATTCGGTGGGAGCGAGGATGATAAGGTGATAAAGGGGGTGCTCGATTATTACGGCACGGACTTGACTTTTTCCGCCCCTATCCTGGTGATGTGCGCCGCCGCGGGGGTCATCAAGTCATGGAGCAAAGTGCCGCAACTGCCCTTTGGGCTGGCACGGCTTCCCCAGTCGATGTTCAGGTTTTTGCGGCTTCCTGTTGTCAGTTACGCCATTCCGGCGCTGATAGCCGTGGGGATACTGCGACACCGGAAAGGGAAGAAGGGGTTGTTATACCGAAGCAGGGAGCGCTCCATACCTTCATGCTTGCGGGTTTTGGCGAAGCTTCAACCTTCACATGGCGGTTTTCTTGAGGCGGCGCCGCTGACAGGTTTCACGGCCATGTGCCTGGCTCATGCCGGGTTTGTCGACCTTGAGGCGACCCAAAAGTCGGCCTCTTTCCTGGTTTCCACGGTAAGGGAGGATGGCTCCTGGCCAATAGATACCGATCTCGCCCAGTGGAACACCTCGTTGGCCGTCAACGCTTTGGGAGAGAACACGCCCGATAAGGAAAAGATATCGTCGATAATTAAAAAACGCCAGTTCAAGGAGAAGCACCCTTTTACCGGGGCTATCCCCGGAGGTTGGGGGTGGACCGGATTGCCGGGAGCCGTGCCGGATGCCGACGACACTTCGGCCGCCTTGGTCGCCTTGCACCACCTGGATGGAGGCCTCCTTTCGGATGAGATCATCAACGGAATAAACTGGCTTTTGGAACTGCAGAACAGCGACGGCGGGATACCCACCTTCGCCAAAGGGTGGGGCAAGCTTCCGTTTGACAGAAGCTCGCCCGACATCTCCGCGCATACGCTCAGAGCCTTCGCCATCTGGAAGAATAAACTGCCGGAGGAGCTGCGAAAGAGGGTAGCAAAATCCTCCGCCAGGATTATTGAATGGCTTGCCGGCATCCAGGCCGACAATGGCTCTTTGACACCACTTTGGTTCGGCGATCAGGAGGCTGAAGACGAAAGCTCCCCGGTTTACGGAACCGCCGTAGCCCTGGAGCATCTGGCCGGATACGACGATGAGACGGCCCGAAAGATCGTGGCGAAGGGGATAGGGTTCCTGAAAAACAGTGTGAATGAAGATGGTGGCTGGGGAGGAAATATAGGTGTAGCCTCAAAGCTTATTGTCACCTCGAGGGTGGTCATCGCTCTGGTCAACAACAAAATAACCGGCGGTCTGATCGAAAGGGGAGGAGAGTTTATAGTCAACTCCCTGAAAAATGGGGTAGAGAACGGGCCTGTTGAACCTATAGGGCTTTATTTCGCGCGACTGTGGTATTCGGAGAAACTTTATGGCGTATATTTTCCCCTGTTGGCGCTAAAGAAAATAGAGCGATTTTGCCGGAAATAGTCGGTTGTTCTTTGGATAAGAAGTTTTGGATAGTTAGGAGCGTTTCGCCGAAAAAAAAAAGGGACAATACCCCGGATGATCGCGGGTATTGCCCCCTCAAAAAACCCTAACCTATCAACTAAACCTAGTGAACAGACAAAAAAAGTGTGGGATTTTACTTGCCCAGTTTCGACTCTACCTCCTCTTTGGAGATCTTTTTAGTGCAGAAGAACCAGTCGTAGCAGTGCAGATCCTTTTCTTTCCCTTCCATACGGTCCTTGGCCGCTCCGCATGAGCCCGCCGGAGGAACGATAACTTCGTCGCCCGGACGCCAGTCGGCCGGCAACGCCACGCCAAAGTTATCCACTGTCTGCAATCCTATCAGCACCCTCTTGATCTCATCAAAGTTTCTTCCCAATGACAGTGGATAATACATGATGGCGCGGACAATATTTTTGGGATCGATGTAGAATACCGCCCTGACAGCCGATGTGGTGCTCTCTTCCGGTTGGATCATTCCGTAGAGTTTGGCCACGTTCATGGAGATATCTTCCACCAGCGGGAATTTGACCTCGATATTCTTCATCCCTTTATAGTCAATTTTCTCTTTTATGGTGCGTAACCAGGCAATGTGGCTGAACAGTCCGTCAATTGAGAGTCCCACCAGTTGGCAGTTCAAATCTTCAAACTCTTTGGCCATACTTCCGAAAGTCATGAATTCCGATGTACATACGGGGGTAAAGTCGGCCGGGTGGCTGAACAATATTTTCCATTTTCCCTTGAAATCTTCCGGAAAGTTGATCTTTCCCTGTGTTGTCACCGCTGTGAATGAAGGAGCCTTTTCGCCTATGCGAGGCATCGGGTTTACGTTGCTTGTTGTTTCCATTTTAGAAATATTTTAATTGTTGATACTAATTCGATCATTATTTCATGGCAAAGATAGAGCGACAAAACTTATCAATCAAACAGATATTTTCTATATTTGTATCGATAAAATCGATAACATGACAATTCAACAACTGGAATACATTGTCGCCGTGGACGAACACCGCCATTTTGTGAGGGCCGCCGAATCCTGTAACGTAACGCAATCGACGCTCAGCGCTATGATCCTGAAACTGGAATCGGAATTTGACACGGTGATATTCGATCGTAATGCTCATCCGGTGGTTCCCACCCCCATGGGCAGAAAGATAATTGACCAGGCCAGGGTGATACTCTTCAACAAGTCGCAGTTAGAGGAGCTTATCTTCATGGAAAAGACCGGAGTGGCGGGTTCTGTGGCTTTGGGCGTAATACCCACAATAGCTCCCTACGTGTTGCCTAAGTTCCTGAAAGAGGTGGCGGATAACCACAAAGAGATAGATCTGAAGGTTTCGGAGCTGACAACGGCCACCATAACGGAGAAACTTCGAAAGGCGGAGTTGGATATGGCCATATTGGCGACCCCTTTGGAGGAGCCGGGCATTCTGGAGATACCGTTGTATTACGAGAAGTTTGTCGCCTATATATCCCCGGTCGAGGCTATCTATGAGATGAAAGAGATATCTTCCCATGAGATGCCGACGGAAAAGATGTGGGTGTTGCAGGAGGGCCACTGTCTGCGCGGCCAGGTTTTCAACTTCTGCGAGTCGCGGGCCTCGGCGCTGACGATGTACGAGGCGGGAAGCATAGATACTTTGATAAAAATTGTCGACGCTAACGGCGGTTATACGGTTATACCCGAACTGCATGTCGGGTTGCTCACGGAGTCGCAACTGAGGAACATACGTCCGTTGACATCGCCCCAAACGGTACGGGAGGTGTCGCTTGTCTTCCGGGACGACTACGTGCGCGAAGGGATGCTGAACCGTATTGCCGGCATCGTCAAGAAGATAATTCCCTCGGAGATGATAGATGCCAGACTGAAGAAATTCGCAATAAGATTATGATTGAATCACGACGATTAAGCTTTTTTATCTCTAATCGTCGCATATTTCGCGTCGATTAGCCGGTTTATTCGTCGCGCTACCGTTACAAAAATATCCGGGGATTGTCGCGAACCTGTTTTTTTGGTAGATTTGTGTATAACATAAACCAATCGAGTCATGATCAAAAAAACTTTTTTCGCGTTTTTGGCTTTCGCCGTTACAGTCGCTTTGTCCTCCCAGTCGTTTCAAAAGGGGCCGTACACGGTGACAACCATAATAGACAATGTATACAATATCCAGGATGGCAATGACAGTAACCCTCCCGGAAACTCCGTGATAAACGGAAGAGCCAATATGAACAACTGTTCGGATATGTACCTGTTGGTAGGCGCCGACAAGGCTATGCTCATAGATCTCTCCAACTTTGTTAGGTGGGACTCCACGGCTGTTGAGTCGCTGCGTTCCATTGTTTACGATAAAATCGGGAACCGTCAGTTTTTTATCACCATAACCCATTCTCACGGCGACCATCTGGGGATGTTGCCCGCGTTCGCGGATGACGAGAAAGCGAGTTTCTGGGTACCCGCGGCCGATTTTCCGGATATCTCCAGGTTTCCCGCGGCACGGACCACCGCCTTTAAGGAGGGAGATTCATTTGATCTGGGGGGAGGTTTTGTGTTGAACACCCTGACGGTGCAGGGGCATACAGTCGGCTCAACACTCTTTTTCCTGAAAAACAAGAATATGGCGTTCAGTGGCGATGCCGTTGGATCGGGCAGTGGCGTATGGATCTTCGATAACCCCGGGTTCCGCAACTATGTCGTTGGCGTGGAAAAGCTGGTCAACTATATCGATGATCCCGCCAATAACATCGACAAAGATGCCTTTACCCTTTACGGCGGACACTCATGGCAGAAGGGAAATCTGGAAAAACTGGGATCCCAGTATGTTTATGATATGTGGACGCTGATACAGAAGATAGGCGAAGGAACCGCTGAACGGTCGCCCATGATCGGAGGCAGGGGCGCCATGAACACAAACTTCAAATACGGGACAGCCACCATCTGCTGGAGCGACACCGGCGCCGATGAGTATTCAAAGGAGTATCTAATGAGGAGAGGAGTTGAATAAAAAAAGAAGAAGGCAAGAACAGTCTGGGCAAGGAATTGCTAAACATTTACGATACGATAGAAGAGACCTCAAATCCGG
>DUOU01000082.1 GCA_012838685.1 Bacteroidota bacterium
ACGGGAAATTATTGATACGTGATCAGGAAAAGATGCTTTGCATCAAGGTAACTCAATAAAATATATTGATATAAAAATCAAAAGTACCCTCAAGTCTTGGGGGCATTTTTGTCTTTTATTTGTTGATCTTTGCCCAGGTATCTTTCAGCGAAATCGTCCGGTTGAAAACCGGCTTGTCCGGAGTCGAATCATAATCGACACAAAAGTACCCCATTCGCTGGAACTGAAATTTTTCCAAAGGTTTGGCATCGGCCAACCAGGGCTCTATTTTACAACCCTCAAGTATCTCGAGCGAATCGGGATTGAGAAATTCCCTGAAATCGGTCTCTTTATCTTCAAGTGGATTTTCATGCTTGAAGAGCCTGTCGTATAGCCTTACCTCGGCATCGACCGCATGTCGTGCCGAAACCCAATGGAGTGTGCCTTTCACTCTGCGACCGGACTGTTCGTTGCCACTTTTGGTTTCCTTGTCATAAGTACAATATATCTCTTTAATCTCTCCCCTTTTGTTCCTCTTGAAGGAGTCGCATTTGACAATGTAAGCCCCTTTCAGCCGTACCTCCCTTCCGGGAGCGAGACGGAAAAATTTATTTGGAGGATCTTCCATAAAGTCCTCTCTCTCGATATATACCTCTTTACAGAAATGAACTTTACGGCTCCCCATACTCTCATCTTCAGGATTGTTGATCAGCTCCAACTCCTCAACCATATCGTCGGGATAGTTGGTTATCACCACTTTAACCGGATTCAACACACCAAATACCCTCGGAGCTTTGATGTTAAGGTCATCCCTCACCGCATGTTCAAGGAGGGTGACATCATTGATCGCCTCAACTTTTGTGTATCCGATCATATCGATGAATTTCTTTATCGATTCGGGAGTATATCCCCGTCGGCGCAAACCACAGAGGGTGGGCATTCTCGGGTCATCCCAACCTTTTACCCGCTCCTCCTGGACAAGTTCAAGGAGCCTTCTCTTGCTCATGACCGTGTATGTAAGGTTCAAACGGTTGAACTCTATTTGCCTTGGCCTGTAATCGTCACTTTTCAAATGTTCCACCAGCCAGTCGTATAACGGACGATGCACCTCAAATTCAAGTGTACATAGCGAATGGGTGATCCCTTCATAATAATCGCACTCTCCATGCGCAAAATCATACATTGGATAGACATTCCATTTATCTCCCGTGCGATGGTGCTCCTTTTTCAGAATCCTGTAAATTATGGGATCGCGCATATGCATATTGGGCGATGCCATATCTATTTTTACCCTTAAAACCCTGGATCCCTCATCAAACTCCCCCTCGTTCATACGGTAGAAAAGATCGAGGTTTTCCTCTATCGGGCGATTTCTATAAGGACTTTCCTCCCCGGCTTTTGTCGGTGTCCCTTTTTGTTCGGCTATTATCTCGGCCGACTGGTCATCGACATAAGCCAGCCCCCTCTTAATGAGATCCACCGCATATTCGAAAAGTTCCCCGAAATAGTCGGAAGCATAATACTCCCTGTCTTCCCAATCAAATCCAAGCCAACGGATATCCTCCTTTATTGAATCTACATATTCAACATCCTCCTTTACCGGGTTGGTGTCGTCAAAACGAAGATTGCATTTTCCCCCGTATTTTTGGGCCATACCGAAATTCAGGCATATAGCTTTAGCGTGGCCTATATGCAGGTATCCGTTCGGTTCAGGGGGGAATCTGGTATGGATTCTCCCACCATTTTTACCGGCTTCAAGATCGTCAATAATGATCTGTTCAATGAAACTTACAGGTGTCTTAACCTCTTCGTTTACGGGAATATTGTTTTCGCTCATACTTAAAAATATTGCGCGAAAGTAATCCGAATTTCCCGTAATGTAAAATATGTCGGTTAACCTTTTTATGTCGATTTTATTTTGTTATTTAGTTGCTCCAAAAAGACACTGTAATGGGTTTGATAAGAATCGAAGGAATGGAATTCTACGCTTTTCACGGACATTTTCCTGAAGAGAGGGTGGTTGGCAACAGTTTTATTATAGATCTGGAAATTGAGACCGACTTGTCATTGCCATCAAAAACCGATAA
>DUOU01000083.1 GCA_012838685.1 Bacteroidota bacterium
AATAGAAGAGGCCATTGAAGAGGGTGTAATATTCAGGTTCCTGGCCAACCCCGAAACCATCGAGGGAAAGAACGGAAAGGTTGTTGGCATGAAACTCCAGATCATGGAGCTTGGCGAACCAGATGAACAGGGTCGCCGCCGCCCCGTCCCGGTGGCCGGCAAGTTTGATTATATGCCTGTTGATAACGTCATTGTAGCGACAGGACAGAAAACAGATATAAGTGGATTTGAGGCGCTGGAGCGCAATAAATGGGGCTATATTGTAGCTGACGAAGGCACATTCCGCACATCTATGGAGGGAGTCTTCGCAATAGGCGACGCGACCAATGAGGGCGCGAGCATAGCCATCGCCGCTGTTGGGGAGGCAGGTGAGGCCGCCAAGGTGATAGACAGCTATCTTGCCGGCAACGAGGTTCCCTACAGGAGACCCTATTACTCCAAAAGAAAATTTGACGCGGAGGAGTTGGCCGATAGGAAAAAGATGGCCAGGGCCAGGATGCCGCGACACGACGCCGGGGAGAGAAGAAGGGATTTCAGGGAGGTAAACCTGGGATACGACGATAAGGTGGCCCGCGAGGAGGCGAAAAGATGCCTGGAATGTGGGTGCCACGATTTTTACGAGTGCAAGCTTATTATCCACGCCAACCGTTATCCTATAAAACCGGAACGGCTGGAAGGCGACAAGCATCCTGATTTCACGGAGGAGTCGCTGGTGGTTATAGAGCGGAACCAGGGCAAGTGCATAACGTGCGGACTCTGTGTCAGGGAGTGCGATATTGTCGTAAACAAAGGAATACTGGGATTTGTCGGAAGAGGTTTCAACACGGTTATCAAGCCGGAATTCAACGACCAAAAGATAATAGCGGAATGCGCTGAATGCCGCAAGTGCGTTGATGTTTGTCCTACCGGGGCGTTGAGAGTGATCACAAATAAATAATTTAGCGGCCATGAGATACGGAATTGTCGGTACCGGCGCTTTGGGGGGCTTCTACGGCGGCATGTTGGCCAACAGCGGAGCAGATGTGCATTTTTTGTTCAGAAGCGACTACGAGAAGGTGATCAAAAACGGGTTGAGGGTAGATTCGGTGTCAGGCGATTTTATTGTTTCACCTACAGATATCAACGCTTACAGATCTACCATCGAAATGCCGAAGTGCGACGTTGTTTTGGTCTGCCTGAAAACCGTTAGCAACTGTCATCTTAAAAGCCTGTTGCCTCCCCTGCTCGGCAGCGACACCACCGTGATAATGGTACAGAACGGACTGGGTATGGAGGCAGATCTGGCCAGGGATTTTCCCGGACTCTCGATTGCCGGTGGCATGGCTTTCATCTGTTCGACCAAGGTCGCCGATGGCCATATAAATCATGCCGATTTCGGTGAACTTACCATAGGGAGCCACACCGTCAAAGATCCGGAGGTGCTGGAGAAGGTAAGCATCGATCTGAAAAATGCCGGGGTTCCCGCGAAACTGGCGGATGACCTGAACAGTTTCAGGTGGAGGAAGCTTGTCTGGAACATACCTTATAACGGGATGACCGTGATCATGGACGCCGGCACCGACGAGTTGATGGGAGAGCCGCATATGAGGCAACTTATCAACGAGCTGATGCTGGAGGTTATCGCCGCAGG
>DUOU01000084.1 GCA_012838685.1 Bacteroidota bacterium
ACCGGTGAAAGTATAGTGGTGGCTCCATCGCAGACTTTGACAAATAGTGAATACCATAAATTGAGGGAATTGGCGATAAGGATCATTCGCCATGTCGGTATAATCGGTGAATGCAACGTCCAATATGCCCTTTCACCCGACTCCGAAGAGTACAGGGTAATAGAGGTCAACGCCCGTCTATCCCGTTCAAGCGCGCTGGCATCCAAAGCAACCGGATACCCATTGGCGTTCGTGGCCGCTAAACTTGGAATCGGGTACGGACTCCACCAACTGAAAAACTCACTTACAAAGAGCACAACAGCCTGTTTTGAACCGGCACTCGATTATATAGTATGTAAAATCCCAAGATGGGACCTCAACAAGTTTCAGGGTGTTTCCCATAATATTGGAAGTAGCATGAAAAGCGTCGGCGAGGTAATGTCTATCGGAAGAACTTTTGAGGAGGTAATACAAAAAGGGCTTCGCATGATAGGCCAGGGCATGCATGGATTCACGGGCAACCGCAACTTTGAGGTATCAGATGTCGAACATGAGCTTGAGGAACCAACAGATACCAGGATTTTCGCTATCGCCACTGCCCTGGAAAACGGCATGTCAATAGAAAAAATCCATTCTTTGACAAAAATAGACAAATGGTTTCTTTACAAGCTTCAGAATATAATCAACATAAAAAATGAGCTCGCCAAGTTTAAGCAATTGGACGCCATACCCGATGATCTCATAAGAAGGGCAAAAGTAAACGGATTCAGCGACTTCCAGATAGTCCGCCACACAATAAACCCGCCATCTGAAAAAACCGACGAAGAACTTCTGAAATTCAGGAAATCGCGCATAGCCAAAGGGATAGTTCCCGTTGTAAAACAGATAGACACACTGGCAGCTGAATATCCGGCTGTGTCCAACTACCTATACCTCACCTACAGCGGAAAAGAAAATGATATAAGTTTCCAACACGATCAGAGATCGATTATTGTTTTGGGCTCCGGCGCCTACAGAATAGGTTCCAGTGTTGAATTCGACTGGTGTTCGGTGAACGCGATAAACACTATCCGTAATGAGGGCTTCAGATCCATAATGATAAACTATAATCCGGAAACGGTAAGTACCGATTATGATATATGTGACAGGCTCTATTTTGATGAACTCACCTTTGAGAGGGTACTTGATATTGTAGAGCTTGAAAAGCCTAAAGGGGTTATAGTTTCGGTTGGTGGACAGATTCCGAACAATCTGGCAATGAAGCTGTATAAAGAAAATGTGCCTATTTTGGGCACATCACCGGTTTCAATCGACCGTGCCGAAAACAGGCACAAGTTTTCTGCCATGTTGGATACAATTTCGGTCGATCAACCAAGATGGAAAGAGTTGTCGACCATTGATGACATACACCAATTTGTCGACAACATCGGATTCCCCGTGCTTATAAGACCTTCATACGTTCTATCCGGCGCCGCTATGAACGTTGTGTCAAATAAAAGTGAATTGACCCATTTCCTTAACCTCGCCGCTCAAGTGTCCAAACAATATCCGGTAGTTGTATCGGAATTCATCGAGAACGCCAAAGAGGTGGAACTTGATGCGGTCGCGAAAGATGGAGATGTCATGGCTTATGCCATTAGTGAACATGTTGAGTTCGCCGGAGTGCATTCAGGTGACGCGACCATTGTGTTCCCTCCGCAAAAACTCTATTTTGAAACAATAAGACGGATAAAAAAGGTTACCAGGACAATTGCCCAGGAACTCAATATATCCGGTCCTTTCAATATCCAGTTCCTGGCGAAGAACAATGAGATCAAGGTTATCGAATGTAACTTAAGGGCAAGTAGGAGCATGCCTTTCGTCTCCAAAGTTTTGAAGTCGAATTTAATTGAGTTGGCGACAAAAATAATGATGGGCATACCGGTCGAAAAACCCCATAAATCTGTTTTTGAACTCGATTATGTGGGAGTCAAGGCTCCCCAGTTCAGTTTTTCCAGATTAGCCAAGGCAGACCCTGTTCTAGGTGTCGACATGGCATCAACCGGAGAGGTAGGCTGCATGGGCGAAGATTTTTATGAGGCGGTTCTTAAGGCTATGTTCTCCGTGGGTTACCATGTGCCAACAAAAAGCATATTGTTATCGACAGGACCCGCCAGATCAAAGGTAGAACTTCTCAACAGTGCCAAAAAACTGGTTGCCAGGGGACACACGATATATGCTACCGGGGGAACCCAAAAATTCCTTAAAGAGGCGGGGGTCGATGCCCAATTGGCATACTGGCCCGAAGAAAAGAAAAGTCCGAATACCATTGAACTTATACGTTCCAGAGAGGTCGATCTGGTAATAAATATACCCAAGAACCTTACTTCAAGTGAACTTAACAATGGATACAAAATCCGTAGAAGCGCTGTCGACTTCAATGTTCCTTTGATTACCAACGCAAGATTGGCAAGTGCGTTCATAAGCGCTTTCTGCAGACTAGGAAAAGATGACCTGATTATTAAAAGTTGGGATGAATACCGTTAACAATGGATTGGTTGGTTATCATAATACTCACTCCCTATCTGCTTTACCTCTTCAGGATCAACGCAGGTTTCTCTTCGATAAGGAGATACAGGAAAAAAACCGAGGCCAACGAGTTCGTTTCGGTGATCATACCGTGTAAAAACGAAGAGGATTCTTTGCCTCTATTACTCAAGAGTCTTGATAACCAAGATTATGATCCCAATAAATTCGAGGTTATAGTGGTTAATGACAACTCATGCGACAATACCACCGGCGCGGCATTTTCACATTTAAGCAGATATGAGCTTAAAGTAATTTCCAACACCGGATACGGAAAAAAACAGGCGATAAGGAGCGGCATCAAGGAAGCGAGGGGGGAATTGATAGTGACATGTGATGCCGATTCCACTGTAAATCCCGGATGGCTTTCAACAATTGCCAGTTTTTATCAGGATAAAAAGGCCGCTATGATAATAGCTCCGGTAATGCTCTCAAGAGGCGACGGCTTTGCCCCCTGGTTCCAAGAACTTGAATTTATAAGTCTCCAGGCCGTAACAGCGGGAACAGCCAATAACAACAACCCCGTAATGTGCAACGGAACAAACCTGGCCTTTACCAAAGAGGCGTATAAAACCCACTCAACCGACCTAAGAGACAATTTACAATCGGGTGACGACATGTTCCTGATGCACAATATCAAAAAAAACAGGAACCTGAAGATATTATGGCTGGAATCTGAAGATGCCCGGGTTACAACCAAGGCATCAACCACCCTCTCTTCGTATCTATCTCAGAGAGCGAGATGGATATCCAAAGCGGGTTCTTATAATGATATCTATACAATGGGGCTGGCTTTATCCACGCTTATGGCCGTAATCATGCAGGCCACGTTGATGTTCATGAGCATTTCCGATCAGGTCTATTTGCCCCCTTTTTTAACAGCATTCTTTATCAAATCGATACCCGACTTTCTTTTGCTTTTTACGGCGACAAAAAGGTTCGGAGCCACAAATCTACTTAAATGGTTCTTTCCGGCCCAACTCGTTTACCCTTTTTATGTGTTGGCAATAATTATCAAGAGTTTGGTGGGCAGTAAAGAGTGGA
>DUOU01000085.1 GCA_012838685.1 Bacteroidota bacterium
GAAAAATCTTACCGTCATTTTCCTTTTTATGGCCGTTTCATCGTGCGGCCAAATAGAACCCCCGAACGGTTCCCCCCCTGTCATTGATCCGGAAAAGTTCCCGGAAGACATGATTACCCTGTCCGGAATAGCGGACGATATCAAGTACATACCGATGGACGATACGATCCCGTTCGAAGGAATATATTCCGTTGAAATAACGCCCAAAAACATTTTCATAAGCATGCAATATGTTGGTATAGTAAAATATGACCGGGAAGGGAACTTTGAAAAGGTGATCGCCAGAAAAGGCAGGGGCCCGGGAGAATTACAATATGGACATACTTTTGTGGTCGACGAAGGGTCAAAAAAAGTTTATGTAACGGATTGGCATAAAGTTTTGGTTTACACTATTGAGGGGACCCATTTGAGGGATATAGCGACGAATGACTATTTTGCAATCGCGGCAAATGATATAGAATTATCCGGTTCAAAACTGTATTTATGTGATTTTGGATGGGATGCTGAATTCAAATATCACTGGGTTTTTCTTGACACAACCGGCAAACTTGTTTCGGCGAAGACAACTTCCGACCATTCAACGGGCTATGTACAATATGGCTTTTCATATAAGTTCGACGGCGATATCTATTATTCCAATATTCTGAACGACACCGTGTTCTCCGTTTCACCCGATTTAAGGTGGCGCGCGGCCTTTTTATTCTCGAGGGGCGAATACCGTTGGCCCGTTGATTATGAGATGGTTTCACTTAAAGAGATGACCAAATATTTTAGGCCACTCCAAATGTTCGAGACGAACCGTTTTGTTTTTCTTCTTTGGAGATATATGGACAAGACGGCGTACCTGATCACCGATAAAACCACAAAAAAAGCCTATCAAGCCTACAAAGAGATGAAGTCGGGAATGGTAAACTACATGCCCGCGATACCAAATGACCTGGACTGCGGGTTGTTCCCCGTTTATGATAACGTGGACTATTATTCCGAAAACGGCGACGAATATATCACCTATTTTGTGAGCCCATACGAACTAAAATCGCATGTTTCCGGTGATGACTTTCAAAACTCGATCCCGAAATATCCCGAAAAGAAAAAAGATCTCGAAAAATTCGCCAACAGCCTGGAAGAAACGGATAATCCTGTACTGGTAATGGTAAGATTAAAATAAAAAAGAACAACGATAACACTCGAAAGAAAAAGGCGGGAAGCTTCGCTTGAATATCCTTACCGCTTCCTGCCCGGACCTTTCCTTTAAAAAGGAGACTTGTGATATTATGTGTGGTATTGGTGGCTGGGATAATTTAATATGCGTTGGATAGCGCTTTTCGTTTTTTATTTTAAGAAGAGGCTATCTCAAAAAATCAGCCTCTTCTTAAAAATCTATTTTTTGTACTTATAATGTAAATCACCGTGAAAATCAAGTTGTTCGTTTTTTTCTTCGTTTTTCTTTTTGGTTGTCAAGTAAACAACAGAACAGAAAATGGCTTAAAAGTATACAGCCTTGAAAACACGTATAAGGCGGACAAGTTGAGGCTTTCGGAACTGGGTATAAAGGATATACGTTATCTTCCGCTCGAAACAACCGAAGAGTGCGTTATCGCGAGCATAGATAATTTATATTTCCATGATTATACCTACAACAAGATAGTGCCGGCGAAGAATTCGTTCTTCTTTAAAAATAGCCGAAAGATTTTCAGGTTCAATTATTCGGGCGAATTTGAAAAAATGATATCCCCGATAGGCAGGGGTCCCGCAGAAGTTGATGTAATCTTTGATTTTGATGTTGATGTCAACACTAATGACATATATATACTGTCCGCTTGGCAAAGGAAAATAAAAATCTATAACGAGGACGGGGATTATTTGCGGGAGATAAATTTGCCGAATGATTGTCATTGCGGTAAACTGGTTGTCCATGGCGATAAAATAATTCTTTATTGTGGTAATTACGCGCAAGGCGAGTTCAGCTATATCATAATGGACTTTAACGGTAATATTTTGAAGTATTTCAGGAATAATCACCAGTTTTTAGGTAAAAGTATAAGTGGTTATGCCATTACCCCGGAGAATATCTTCTATAAGGTTGACGGTAAACTATTCAAAAAGGAGGCGTATTCTGATACAATCTATTCATTTGCCGGTGACTCATTTGTTCCACACATGGTTGTTGACGAGGGAGACAGGTTGATTTCACCAGAAGTTTTGATATTAAAGAGCAGGACAGAAATCTGCGACAATTATATCCAACCGATGAACCTTTTTGAGTTTGGAGATTTTGTGTTCTACCAATACATTTACATATATGATCCGCCTTCAAACGTCGTATATAACGGATTTATTGGATCAAAGACAGGCGATTTCGCCGCGGTTTTTGACGCGAGAACCGGTATCGTCAATGATATTGACGGGGGACCCAACTTCCAGCCATTGTTCGCTATTGGTGAAAGCGAGGTAGTATCGCTTAGAGATCCGTTTTTTTGAAGTCCTATATAAAATCGGATGATTTCAAGAATTCCAGTCCAAAGAACCCGGAAAGGAAGAGGGAGTTTGAAAGATTTGTAAACAGCCTTGAAGAGACCGACAATCCGGTTTTAATTTTTGCCAAATAGGTTTGGAACAATACAATGTTTTTAGTTATCAAGGCAAGAATGGTCTCGTTCTGGTAGACAAGCCGAGTGGCGATACTTACTGGATGAACTGGGAAATTGGCAGTAGAGGAGGCATACCCAATGATTACGACGGAGGGGAAGCCAACCATATAGACAATGATATATAAATATCAATTATGAGATATTCTTGGGTAACTTCAATAAATGGAATCGAAGCCACACTGTTAAAAAATGTTAAAACTCGTTGAAAATCAGAGATTATGCTTGTAAGTATAAATAATATCGCATAAATTTAAATCCAGTTTGGTTTGATGTTGATGGTCGTTGCGTATAGTGGAAACATGTAAAGAGTTGGTTTTTTTAATGCGAAGTA
>DUOU01000086.1 GCA_012838685.1 Bacteroidota bacterium
ACGACGCATAAGATTCTTCGTTTCACTCAGAATGACATAAGGGGCTCAGGATGATATAAGGGGGCTCAGAACGACACATGCCAGTTACAACTGAAAGTCGTATAAATACTATCTATTAAACCATTGAAAGGTTGATAAAAATGTTTGATTACACAGAAATAATAAAAAAAGCAGGGATTCTGGTGGAAGCTCTTCCTTACATCCAGGCCCTTGCCGGAAAAACCGTAGTTATTAAATATGGTGGAAATGCCATGATTAACGAGGACCTCAAAAATTCAGTTGTGGAGGATATAACCCTGTTAAAATATATAGGTCTAAATCCTGTGGTGGTACACGGCGGCGGGCCCGATATAAATACTGCATTAAAGAATTTCAATATAGAATCCGAGTTCGTTAACGGTCTTCGCAAAACCGACAAGCAGACTATGGATGTTGCTCAGATGGTTCTTGTGGGTAAAACCAATAAGGAAATTGTTTCTCTTATAAATCAGAAGGGCGGAAAAGCCATAGGTATTTGCGGAATTGATGGTATGCTGTTTGAATGTGAAAAACATTATGAGGTAGTTAGCGGCGAAAAGGTAGATTTAGGATACGTAGGGAAAATTAAAAAAGTAAATACCCGTGCCCTCGAAATACTTACTCAGGATGAATATATTCCGGTAGTTGCCCCCATTGGAACAGACGAAAACGGGCAGAGTTACAATATTAACGCCGATACTGTTGCCGCAGAATTGGCATCTGCATTAAAAGCAGAAAAACTAATTCTTTTGACCGATGTAGAAGGGGTTAAAGACTCAAAAAATAATATTCTCTATACCATAACCAGTGACATGGTGGATTCTCTCATTGAGAACGGAGTAATAGTTGGAGGCATGATACCAAAGGTTATGGGTTGTGTCGCGGCTCTTGAACACGGTGTAAGCAGAACTCACATCATAGACGGACGCATCCCCCATTGTATACTGCTGGAGATATTCACCAACAAAGGTATCGGGACAATGATTACACAGGAAATTAAACCCTATTATGATAACGAAAAATTATAGACAAAAATCGGTATGTGTTTCAGTTGTTTTGTGTCAATATGGTGAAGCATAAGTAATTATGCTCGAATTTTGTTGCTTTTCCTTATATATGCTATATAATTAGTATTGGTCTTCCTGATCAATATCATTGATATAAAATTATTTGCCATAAAAGGGAGAGCTTTTAATGAAGCTGAAATGGAAATTAGCTATTTCAATCAACATCATACTTTTGGTATTGTTGGGCAGCATAGTATACTTTATGAATTCACAAGTATCACGCCTTGCAAATTTAAAGATAGAAGATGAGCTGGACCGTAGCAGCCGTCTTGGATTAGCCTTATTAGAATCTCATTATCCCGGAGCATGGAAAGCAGAGGATGGAAAACTGATTAAAGGCTCATCGGTCTTAAATGATGATGCCACCATTGTGGATACAATAAAAGAGGAAACCGGAATCGTATCAACAATATTTCTCAACGATACCAGAATTGCTACAAGTATTTTAGATGAACAGGGAGATCGAATTGTTGGAACAACGGCCAGCCCCGAAGTCATTGAAAAGGTACTTGCTAAAGGTTTGGATTATAAAGGTACCGCCACAATAAACGGCAAATTGTATAAAACGTTTTATACCTCCATCAGAGATGACAGTGGAAAAATTGTCGGCATGTGGTTTGTGGGAACTGAATATGAGCATCTTAAAAAGATCCAAAACTCTTCATTAACAAACATTTATATAGCCAGCGGCATAATGCTGATTCTGGGTTTTTTCTCTGCGCTGATGGTAGGAAACTTTGTTGGCAACTCAATGAATAAATTGATGAATGATATTGGAGTTATCGCTTCGGGTAATTTTTCGGTACCCGTTTCAACTGAATTAACAAAAAGAACCGATGAAATCGGCGGTATAGCAAATTCAGTCGAACATATGCGATCCTCTATTAAGGAGATAATAGTCAGCATAAAAGAAGAGACAGATTTAAT
>DUOU01000087.1 GCA_012838685.1 Bacteroidota bacterium
CAAAAGGTTCGGAAAAAGATTTGTAAGACACTGTTCAGCTTATTTGGAAACCGTTGGAATTATCTCTCTACAATCTTGTCTTTTTCAAAGCCTGATCTATATCGGCAATGATATCTTCAACGTTTTCGAGTCCGACCGAGAATCTGATAAGGTCGGGTTGCACACCGGCCGACAACAACTGCTCATCGGACAGCTGACGGTGCGTATGGCTTGCCGGATGGAGAATACAGGTACGGCTATCCGCGACATGTGTCACTATCGAGGCCAGTTCCAGACTATCGATAAAACGTATAGCCTCATCCCTTCCACCCTTCAAACCGAAGGTGACGACACCACAGGAACGTCCCTCAGTAAACTGCTTACGGGCCAGTTCATGGTACCTGTTGGATTTGAGGCCGCTATAGTTCACCCAGGCAATTTTGCTGTTTCCATCAAGGTATTCGGCAACCTGCTGGGCATTTTCACAATGGCGTTGTACGCGGACATGCAGACTCTCCAATCCGAGGTTCAACAAAAAGGCGTTTTGAGGCGACTGGATGGAACCCAGATCGCGCATAAGCTGGGCAGTGGCTTTTGTTATGAACGCTCCTTTACCAAATGCCTTGAAGTAAGCCAGTCCGTGATATGATGGATCCGGTTCCGTAAGTCCGGGATATTTTTCCTTATGCGTTTCCCAGTCGAAGTTTCCACTGTCAACAATACAGCCGCCCACAGCGGAACCATGTCCGTCCATATATTTTGTTGTCGAGTGCATCACTATATCTGCTCCAAACTCTATAGGACGACAGTTCACGGGCGTTGTGAAGGTGTTGTCGACTATCAACGGTACGCCGTTGGAGTGGGCTATATCGGCAAATTTGGCTATATCGAGCACACTGAGAACAGGATTGGCGATTGTCTCCGCGAAAAGAGCCTTTGTGTTGGGCCTGAAAGCCATCTGTATCTCCTCCCTGTCAGCATCCTGATCCACAAAAGAGACCTCTATGCCCATTTTTTTGAGAGTCACGGCAAAAAGGTTATACGTTCCGCCATAAATCGACGAAGCACTGACAAAATGATCGCCACATCCGCATAGATTGAAAATCGCGAAAAACGAGGCCGCCTGGCCGGATGAGGTCAACATTCCGGTAAAGCCTCCCTCCATAGCGGTAATCTTTGCCGCCACACAATCGTTTGTGGGATTTTGGAGTCGTGTATAAAAATATCCCTCCTCCTCCAGATCGAACAATTTGGCCATCTGCTCGCTGGTATCATACTTGAATGTGGTACTCTGGATGATAGGCAGTGATCTCGGTTCTCCCTTCTTCGGGCTCCAACCGGCCTGAACGCACAGGGTCTCAATTTTCTTGCTCATATTATCGTTTTTTACGCCGTAAATTTACAGTTTTTATTCTATCGCCAACCTCATGATATAATCGTTCATATAATAACCGTTCCCGATATGGAAATCGCCTTTCCTGTCTATCTCCATACCAAGTTTTTTATAAAACCCCACGGCTCTGTTTTTCCTGTTGACGTTCAACTCCATATAACAATGCTCCGGATGGACCGATTTAATATAGTCTACTACCCCATAGAACAACAATTTGCCGACTCCCCTGCCCTGATAATCCGGCATAACATATAGTTTTTGAAGATGGAAGAGGTCGGTTCCCTTCCTCTGGACCGATGCGTATCCCACATAGTCTGTATCTTCCGACAAAAAATATTGGTGCCCCTCATCCATCTGTTTCAGGATATTTGGGACCGAGTACATCCAGTCGAGCATATATTCCAGCTGCCCGGGCGACAATATATCGCTGTAAGATGCCGGAAAGACAACCATGGCCATACTGTTTATCAACACAGCGTCATCTTGTGTCGCTTTTCTTATCGTTATACCCATATCGCGATTTTTCAATAACTATGCATACCTCCCAACCAATTCACACCGAAATATGTCATTATTACGGTAACAAAGGCCAGCACAAGATACCAATTAAAAAATTTCGGTTTCCTGAAAGCCGGCACGGAGTTGTTATGAAGGGCGGCACTGTAAACCATAAAGGTAATAAGCGCCCATACCTCTTTAGGATCCCACCCCCAGTATCTTCCCCAGGATAGGTTGGCCCAGATAGCTCCGATAAATATTCCCGTACCAAGCAGTAAGAGTGCGGGAAATAAAAGCAATCTGCTCATTATCACAAGCCTTCCAATCTGTTCACTGATATTCTCCGATCTTTTTCCATGCAAAATCAGGGCAACTATTCCTATTACAAAGATAAACGAGAAGAG
>DUOU01000088.1 GCA_012838685.1 Bacteroidota bacterium
AAACCTCAATCAGTTCTTCAATGTTGTTTCCCGCCAAAAAACCGTTCTTGATGATGGATAGGTTATCGGAAACCGCGGATAACTCCCAGCTTTCACCATACTTCAGACCGGGATTCCCACTTTTTTTATAAATTGACACTAATGAACTGCCTCCCCAAATCTTTTCTTTCAGCAGGGGCTCGAACTTTAGAGGATATAGAACAGACATTAAGCTATTTTTTCTATTTTTGAGATATAATTGCTCTACAAAGGTAAGATAAATGTTGATAATTGGAATAACAGGAGGAACAGGATCCGGCAAGACTACGGTGGTAAACCAACTTCTCGGGTATTTCAAAAAAGACGAAGTTGTGGTAATTCCCCAGGATGCGTATTACAGGGACAACAGCCAAATTCCACTGGAGGAGAGACAGAAGATAAATTTTGATCATCCCGACTCTCTTGAATTTAGCCTGTTGGTTGACCATCTGAACAGATTGAGGAGGGGGGAGGCCATAGAGATGCCAATTTACTCATATTTGACCTGTTTGCGGGCGAAAGAGACAGTTACAGTTAAACCCGCGCATGTAGCTATTGTAGAGGGTATTTTAATTTTAGCCGATCCCACTTTGAGGGAGATGTTCGATATAAAAGTTTTTGTGGATGCAGATGCGGACGACAGATTGGAAAGAGTGATAAAAAGGGATATTGCTGAAAGGGGCAGAGACGTGTTACAGGTGCTGGAGAGGTATCAAGAGACGGTTAAACCGTCTCATTTGCAGTTTATTGAGCCAACAAAAAGATATGCCGATCTGATCATCCCTTTTGGTGGAGAGAACAGAGTGGCAATAGAGGTGCTGATCTCAATAGTTGAAAAACACCTCAGAAAATAAAATCTTTGCGTTGACCAAAAGATTCCCCGAATTCGAATATAAGCTTAAAAAACCCGTAAGCATTAGGATTATAATTACTATTTTCGCGGTATCGGGGGGAATTCCGGGAAGCTATTTTTTGTATACCATTGATTTGCCCTATATATTACAACCTATTTAATAAACCTTTGAATTAAATAAAATGGAGATAAAAAGGATATTCGATCTTTTACCTTATTACGAGGAAAAGTTCAAACCTAAAGATGATGTTCTCGCGGGAAAGGAGAACGGTGAATGGAAAAAGTATAGCATCAAGGAAATTAGGGATATTGTCGATACACTTTCCTATGCATTCTTAAAACTGGGTGTCGAAAGAAACGATAATATCGCTACTGTAACAAACAACAGACCAGAGTGGAATTTTATAGATTTCTCGGTTATGCAGATAGGTGCCGTACATGTACCTATTTATCCAACAATAAGTATTGCCGATTATAGGTTTATATTGAAACATGCCCAAATCAAGTATATGTTTCTGTCGGGTATGGCCATGTACAAGAAACTTGAGCCCATCATCAAGGAGATGGGGCATCTTAAGGGAGTATATATTTTAAACGATGAAGAGGGGCTGCCCAGGTGGACAGAACTGCTTGAGCTGGGAAGGGCGAATGTCGATGAAGAAAGGCTCAATAAACTAAAAAATTCAATTACCATTGAAGATCCCGCCACTTTGATATACACTTCGGGAACAACGGGTACCCAAAAGGGTGTGTTGTTGTCCCATCAAGGACTGATAGTCAATTTTATAGGAGTATCAACAACACCGGATTTTGGCGAAGAAAGCCGGGCTTTGAGTCTTTTGCCGCTTTCCCATGTCTATGAGAGGATGCTGAACTATATGTACCTGTATCTGGGAATATCAATTTACTATGCTGAGAGCATCCCGAAATTCCAGGCAAATTGTCAGGAGATACGTCCCTATATGATGTGTTGTGTTCCGCGGGTGATAGAGAAGGTTTACAACGGTGTTATGGCCCAAGGGAGGAAACTGAAAGGGATAAAACGGGCTCTCTTTTTCTGGGCGTTCAAAATAGCCGAACGTTATGAACTGAACAACGCCAACGGCATTTTTTATCAGTTAAAATGGAAAATAGCATATACTCTTGTCTTGAGTAAACTTAGAGATGCCCTCGGTGGGGAGTTTAGAATTGTTGTTTCAGGAGGGTCATCTCTTAATCCAAAGCTATGCAGAATATTCCATGCGGCCAAGATACCGGTTTACGAGGGATATGGTTTAACGGAAACATCCCCGGTTATTACGGTTTCTTCAAGTGAACCCAAAGGATTGAAGATTGGAACCGTAGGGCCGCCTCTTCCCGGCGTAGAGGTCAAGATAGCCGAAGATGGTGAGGTTCTTTCAAGGGGACCAAACAGAATGATAGGTTATTACAGGGATCCGGAATTGACAGCTTCCGTTTTCGATGAAGAGGGGTGGTTCCATACAGGAGATATAGGTGAAATTGATCAGGATGGCCATTTGATAATAACGGGCAGGAAAAAGGAGACATTTAAGACATCTAGCGGTAAATGGATATCGCCTCAGCCCATTGAAAACAAATTGACAGCCTCATTGTTTATCGATGCCGCTGTTGTATTGGGGCAGAATCAAAAACTGCCCGGGGCACTGATTGTGCCCGACTTTGAACAACTTAAGCTCTATTGCCAACAAAAGGGAATCAATTATACCACTAATGATGAAATGGCGGCGACCAAGTTAATCAGAGACCTGATCAAGAACGAGATAGATTCTGTAAACAAGACACTTGGCCATACCGAGCATATTGGACCGTTTTGTTTGATAACTGACGAATGGTCAGTAAACGGAGGAGAGTTATCGGCGACACTTAAAGTCAAAAGAAGCGTTATTTCAGAAAAATATGCCGATAAAATCGAGGAGATGTTCAGTTAAATTTTTTGGGTAGTTTCAAATATGCGCGGGTTGAGTTTGAGGAAACACCGGAGAAAAGTTTTCCAGTGCGCAATTATTGGGCCAATTTGAAGTCGAGTTGCTTTTTATTGATATCGGCTTTAACCACCTCAATTGATATAGCATCTCCCAGAGTAAAAACCTTTCCGGTAACCCTTCCCTTGATTCGATGGTTTTCCTCATCGTATTCAAAGTAATCTTCGCCCAACTCCCTGATATGGATCATTCCCTCGCAAAGATTTTCCGTGATCTCCACATATATACCCCATTCCGTGACCCCGGAAATCACCCCTTCAAAGGTTTTTCCCAGATTTTCGCTCATATACTCTACCTGTTTGTATTTTATAGATGCTCTTTCAGCCTCCATCGCCACCCTTTCCATTTTTGAGGAATGTTCGCACTGCTTCTCATAAAAATCTTTTTTTTCCGGGGTTTTGCCCGCGAGATATGTGGAAAGAAGTCGGTGTACCATCATATCAGGATATCTTCTTATAGGTGAGGTAAAGTGGGTATAGTGTTTGAAAGCCAATCCATAATGGCCAATATTGTCGGTCGAATAAACTGCCTTTGCCATAGCTCTCATCGCAAGGTTTTCGATAATGTTCTGCTCCTTTGTGCCGGCCGATGAGGAGAGTATTTTATTGATTGACTTTGGTAGCGGGCCGTTTTTACCACTATCGAGTTTATAGCCCAACCTGGCAATAAAAGAGGAGAAACTGTCAATTTTGTCAGGGTCTGGCCTGTCATGTACCCTGTAGACAAAGGGCGCTTTTTTCATGATTTTTCCTATATATTCAGCTACTCTCCTGTTTGCCAGTAACATGAACTCTTCGATCAGTTCGTTCGCCGTGCCATGTTCGGCAAATTTTATCCCCAACGGTTTGCCTTTTTCGTCGAGTTCAAACTTTACTTCAACTTTATCGAACGATATGGCGCCGGCAGAAAATCGTTTTTTACGTAACTTTTGCGCCAACATGTTCAGCTCCAACATCTCCTCCTTGAGATCTCCGTCTCCTGTGTCGATTACCTGTTGGGCCTCGGCATAGGAAAACCTTTTATCGGAGTTGATTATAGTTTTTCCGAACCAGTCGCTCAACACATTGGCTTTTTCATCCATTTCAAAAACAGCCGAATAGGTAAGTTTATCCATACCTTGGTTAAGGGAACAGAGATCGTTGGATAGTTTTTCGGGGAGCATAGGCACAACCCTGTCTACCAGGTAAACGGAAGTAGCTCTCTCTTTGGCCTCCGACTCCAGCAATGTTCCCGGCTTGACATAGTGTGTTACATCTGCTATATGGACGCCCACTTCCCAGTTACCGTTCGGCAGTTTTTGAAGAGAAAGCGCATCGTCGAAATCTTTCGCGTCTGTCGGATCAATGGTAAATGTCGGGACTTTTCTGAAATCCCTTCTTTCCTTGATGTCAGTTTTCGTTATTTTTCCAGTTATTTTCTCCGCCTCTTTTTCCACCTCTTCCGGAAATTCGTATGGCAACTCAAATTCGGCGAGAATGGCGTGAATCTCTGTCTCGTGCAACCCGGGATATCCCAATACCTTTATAATCTCCGCAACCGGGTTTTTTGATTTTGGGTTCCAGTCAACTACTTTGGCCACAGCTTTTTGGCCCTGTTTGGCTCCGTTTAATTTATTGATCGGCACAAACAGGTCGAATGGCATATTTTTGTTGTCGGGCACCAAAAAAGCGAAATTTGGAAGGATTTCGATGGTACCAACAAATGTAGTCCTCATCCTTTCCAAAACCTCAACTACCTCACCTTCCGGCCGCGTTCCCTTACGTCTGGCAAAAAGCAGAACTTTTACCTTATCGCCGTGCAGCGCCGAACGAAGATACCTTTCCGCTATGAATACGTCCTCTTCAATATCCTCTGAAACAACATATCCGTAACCACTTCGTGTCATATCGACAGTTCCCGTTATGTATCCTCTTTTTTCAACGGCTTTATATTTTCCGGAGCCTACCTCTTTGATCAATCCCGCTTTCGCCATATTTCTCAACACATCGGGAATTAATGCTTTTTCAGATCGTTCCGTAAGATTCAATCGTTTGGATATCTGTTTATAGTTGAAACTTTGCTGGGGGTTGTTAGCCAATAGCTTAGCTATTCGTTGTTTGAAATTGCCAAATGACAAGTCTGTTTTTTTATTTCCCCTCTTTTTTTTGTTCATGCGTTTTTAAGATTTATATTTTTGATATCATGTAACCTCTTTACGCCAATATATAATTTCATAATGGTTATCCTTTATCTGATTCTTGATTGACGGATAAGATGCCAGTTACATTCGTATTCTTTCAATTTTTGCGAAGATAGTCATTACAAGCCGTAATTTTTGTTACGTTTGTGTTAAATGAACCACTTTGCCGGATAAAAAGGATATTGTTTTCAAATTATTAATATTCAAATAAATTGGCACATCTTAACAAAATATTTAAAAAAACAGATAATGTCGTTACAAAAGAGGTAGGCGATGAGTGTATTATTGTCCCTATGGCCGATAATGTAGCCGACATGGAGAGTGTTTTCACACTGAACGATACAGGAGCTTTTTTTTGGGCGCTTATAGACGGGGAGAGAACGGTGAACCAAATTGTTGAAGTTGTTCTGGAGGAATACGATGTGGACAGGGAAACCGTCATCAGGGATTTTTCGGCTTTTTTGGCGGAAATGTCCGATTGGATTGAAGAGGTGTAGCCCGTTTTCCGGAACCGTAAAGAATCCCGCTTACCATTCTTTGTGTATGAATCCCTATTTGGTGACCAGTTGAAGGCTGGCTGGCTCGCACCCCCGTAAGATTGTTCTTACACAATACCGGGACCTGCGGACGCATTGATTGAAAAGTTGTTATTGGGAACACTATGGTATAAATATTAGACAATGTATATAAGTATTATAAGTCATACACATAAGAGTATTTTTCAGATCATTGGAATTTAATATCGAGATTCTCCGGAAAACGTTTTAAAACAGTATTTCGCAGCTTTTTATAATAGATATATTTAAGGGGGCATACTGTATTATTTTTTAACTTTGTGTTCCTGAGTTACTGTTGTGAAATAAGCAGATGAAAAGATATTCCTTGGAAATTGCCGGTTATACGATTAATCTTGAGACAGCGAAAGATAATATCTCTTTGTGCCCCTCTCCAAGATTCAGGGGTTTTATTGCCGACAACAAATCAGGGGGTATTGATATAAGGGTACATAAGGGGAAATGTCCCGATATCGAAAATTCGAATATCGTCTTTTCTGCGCCATATGTTGAAGAGATTAACGGGATCAGATTAAAGGTCAAAACCGAGTTTTGGAAGATTCTCAATAACCCTGGAAACATATTTATAAAAACCTGCTTTCCTTTTGAAAACCAGGAGAAATCGGCTGTGCTGACAATTCCGCATAACAGTGATTCCTGGAGTATATGGATAAGTGGAGGCGAAGAGGAAACAGATCCCCTGGCCTATCCAATGGACGGACTTCTACTCTATTACCTGACAGTGATAAACGGAGATATGATGATCCATGGATCAGGTATATCACATCACGGTAAAGGATATATTTTCAGTGGAGTTTCCGGGTCGGGGAAATCGACTATGGCCGGATTATGGAAAGAGGCCGGAGCTAAGGTTGTACATGATGACAGGCTGATAATCAGAAAAGTAAGAAAAGAATATTTTATGTATAATACTCCGGTTTACGATGATGAGGCTCCCAAATCCGCTCATCTGGATAAAATATTTTTAATAGCTCATGGCAACAGAAACAGGGAGATCCAAATAAAAGGGGCAGAAGCGGTTACATCTGTTTTGTCGAATTGTATCCAGCACAACTGGGAAAAGACCCAAATTGATCGTTCACTTGAGACAGTGCGCTCCCTATGCGACACAGTAGATATTTCCAGATTGGAATTTTTACCGGATACTTCTGTTATATCTTTTATTACGGACAATGCCGGTAACCCGGATATCACGGCTAAACAGGGAAATAACAAGAAACAGATTGAAGCGCTTAAAGATTTGGGTGTTGAGATTCTCTCTACAGGAACCTCCCTTTCGGTTGTTGCGAAGGGTTACAGTATGTATCCCACGTTAAAGCCTGGCAGTAAGATAGTTGTCAATAAAGTTCATAATCCTGTTCCCGGCGACATCATAGCTATAGATAAGGAAGGTAAATTAATCGTACACAGGCTTATAAAAATAATTAAAAATAGAAATGGCATAAGTTATATCGCAAGAGGGGACAGTAACAGGTTTCCCGATCCTCCGGTAGGTATCGAAAAGATTGTCGGCCAAGTGGCTTCCATGCCAAACAGACCTGAAATATTGGAATCAAGATATAGGATAAACAGATTTCTCGCCACACTGGCCATGATTCGCGATAAGGTAAAAAAACTGTTTAATCAGGGAAAGCAAACAATAAAGAATCCTACTTTTGGATAAAATCTCCGGGGATGAAAAATAAAATAGCGCTATTCAAAAAATCTATTGAAGCGGTATGGAGATCCGCCTCCTCCTGGGCTTTAGCCAATATAATAATATCCCTTTTAAAGAGCTTTTTGCCACTGGCCCTGATTTGGCTTATAAAATTATTGATTGATGAGATAACATTGGTTGCCGGTTCCGGGAGAGCCCAACTGGACAACCTGCTTTGGCTTATCATAGCGGCAATAACAATATGGCTTTTGGATGAGATATTGTCCGATTTGGGAACATTTGTGAGAAAGAAGCAATCTATAAAGCTTGAGTCTTATATGTTCGGGCTTCTTCATGATAAGGCAATAAAGCTCGATCTTCAATATTTTGAAAACCCCGATTATTACGATTATTTGGCCAGGGCAAGCCGGGAAGCTCCATGGCGACCAAATAGTATATTAAACAACTTAGTTTCACTTTTCAGGGGTTCGGTTTCCTTGATATTGATGTTGGGACTTCTGTTTACCTTTCATTGGGCAATGGCATTGTTGCTTGTAGTGGTAAATATTCCCGGGGTATGGTTGCGGCTCCATTTTTCCGAATTGCTTTATAATTTTCAAAGGGAACAGACCCCTGAATCCAGGAAAATGGCCTATTTCAACTGGTTACTCACGGGAAGCAGACCATCCCGTGAACTCCGACTGTTCGATCTGGGAAATTATTTTGAAAAACTTTTCAGGAGGGCGTTCGAAAACACAAAGGAGGAGGAGGTCAACTTGGTGCGCAAAAGGACATTGATTGATCTTGTTTCGGACCTGTTCAAGGCCGCCGCACTGTTTCTCGTCTTTTTCGTGATCGCGAAAAAAACAGTCGATGGTTCGCTTTCCATAGGGGAGATGTCGATGTATATCCTCGCTTTCCGTCAGGGCATGACCTATCTCAAAGATGTTTTTGGCTCTTTGTCGGGGTTATACGAAGACTCAATATTTGTTGGCGATACATTTGAATTTCTTGATCTGGAAGAGAATATCAAGGCTGAAGAACCTATAGCGAAAACCATCTCTTTCAACAATAAAATATCACTGGAAAATGTTTCATTCAAATATCCGGGTAGCAGCAAAAATGTGATCGATAATGTTTCGCTCGAGATAAAGAGAGGAGAAGTTGTCGCTTTTGTCGGGCCAAACGGAGCGGGTAAAAGCACCCTGGTAAGATTGTTGTGCCGGTTGTACGATACTTCCGAAGGGAAGATCAAATGGGACAACGTGAATATCAGAAATTTTGAACCAGCCCTTTATCGTGAAAATCTATCCGTTATATTCCAGGATTTTATGCTCTATAATATGTCGGTCGAGGATAATATAACAATGGGAGATATCAGAAAAAAACCGGATATCGATAAAATGGTGGAATCTGCAAAAAATGCCGGTCTAAAACAGTTAATTGAATCGTTGCCAAATGGATATAAGACAGTTATTGGAACTCTATTTGATGATAGCAGGGAGTTAAGTTGGGGGGAATGGCAAAAACTGGCCCTCTCCAGGGCTCTTTATCGCGATGCGCCGCTTTTGATACTGGACGAACCTTCCAGTTCATTGGACGCGAATACTGAACATGAGATTTTCAGCCGTTTCAGGGAGATAACAAAAGGCAGGACCGCTGTATTGATAAGCCACAGATTAAAAAGTTTATCATCAGTCGACAGAATTTATGTGCTCGATAAGGGAAAAATAGTTGAATCGGGAAGCCATGAAGAATTGTTGGCAATAGAGGGACTTTACCGTACAATGTACGAAAAACAGACAAGTCGGTTTTAACAGCCCCAATAGAGTCGGAAATATTTGAGACATAACCTTGTTACCAATAGAAAATGACGGATAAAACCAATTTAAATTTAAAAGAAGAGGACAACTTTCTGATCTTACTGTGCAGATTGGAATTGTCCGATTCTGTTGAATCGGTTCTTAAAGAGAAAATTAAAGGGATCAAAGATTGGGATTACTTCTGTTTTATGGCGAATTGGCACGGAGTAGCCGCACTTGTCTATCATAATATCGAGCGGTTAGGTTTTTTGGATATCCTCCCGAAAGAAAACCGGGATTTTCTCCATGGAAGACTATTGATGTCGGTTAGCAGGAACATATATATTGGTAAATACCTCGCCAAAACATTGGCAATTCTGGATAAGGCGGGCATAAAGAAAACCGTGCTTATTAAAGGAATGGCTCTGGAGCTATCTGTTTACGGCAACAGGGGACTACGACAAATGTCGGATGCCGATGTGTTGATGAGCAAAGAGGATTGCATCAAATCCAGAAATATTTTAATATCCGAAGGATATCGCTCGCTCCAGGTAAAATCTATCTTCCATAAATTAATATTTACGGAAATAGGGAAACATCTCCCATCATTGATCAAAGAGGATTTTTCGTTTGAACTCCATCATGAACTTTTTATGGGAGGAGATGATTTATCTACAGGTTGGTTGTATGATACAGCCAGGAGCGTTGAAATATTCAATCAACAAGCCTATATACCTTCACCTTTGGCTGGATTTCTCTATTTGATCCGGCATTTATCGCTTCATGAGATAAAAAACGAATCCCAATTGCGATTATACTGTGATTTGGCAGTGCTATTGGAAAATTATAGCGAAGAAATTTTGACGGATGAACTTATTTTGAGAGCCGGTAAAGCGGGACTTGAGGAAATATTGGCGAACCGGTTAATTATTTTGAGGGATTTCTGGGGATTTGAATACCCGGAGCATATAAAAAGATTTGTCTCTCTATACGGAAAGGAGGAGTTTACGGAAAAATTCAGGTTTTTTATCAAAAGTCCCAAAGATAACGAGGTAACCAATAAAGCAATGTTGTATCGTCACCAGATTGGAGAGATAAAGGGGCCAACAAAAAAAATTCTGTTCGTGTTGGGAGATATATTTCCCACACTTACATTCATGAAAAAAAGGTATAATTGCGGTAATAAATTTATCGCTATTTTCTATTATCCGCACAGACTCGGGAAATTATTGTATCTGATTAAACGTTAACACGATAAAAATATATATTATCATATGCCCGGAATAAAAATACCATCAAAAGGCAAAAAAGTGTTGCTCCATTGCTGCTGTGCTCCCTGTTCTTCCGCGATTCTGGAATGGATGGTAAACAATGGTATAAAACCGACTCTATTTTTTTACAACCCCAATATTTATCCCAAAGAGGAGTACGAAAAAAGAAAGGAGGAGTGCGTCAAACATGCCGGTCGCCTGAACCTGGAGATTGTGGATGCCGATTATGACCACAATGAATGGTTGGTGGTCGTAAGGGGACTGGAAGAGGAGCCGGAGAGGGGCCAACGTTGTGCCGAGTGTTTCAAGATGCGGATGATAGGGGCGGCTACATTCGCCCAAAATAATGGATTCCATGTTTTGACCACCACATTAACCTCTTCAAGATGGAAAGATGCGGATCAGGTTGCTGAAGCGGGAAGATTCGCTGTTTCCCAGGTTATAGGGGTGGAATTTTGGGCACAAAACTGGAAAAAAAACGGACTAAGCGAAAGGCGGTCCATACTGGTAAGAGAGTTCGGCTTTTACAACCAACTTTATTGTGGCTGCGAATATAGCATCAAAAAAAATTAGTTTTCCCTTTGAAATTGTATTTAGCAAAAGACTTAACATCAAGCACATAGATATGTTAAAATAACACTAAGCACAGTATAACGGCAATATATATTTGTATCGCCATGATATTATTTATTGAAAGAAATTAAACAGGACTTAAAAGAATAAAATTTATAAAAAAATGAAAACAACGGTAAATATCAGTTTAAGGGGTTATATTTTTCATTTGGAAGAGGATGCTTATGAAAGGATCAAACATTATCTGGATGACCTTAAGAGGGCCCTTTCAAACGAAGAGAATTTTAAAGAGATCATCGATAATATTGAGGAGAGAATAGCCGAGCTGTTTCGCCGGCGGCTGAGCCAGCACAAACAGGTGGTGAATATGCGCGACGTTGAGGAGGTAATCGCCATACTGGGAACACCCGAAGAGATAAGCGGAGAGGAGAAGAGAAAAGAAGAAAACAGAAAAAACGCCTCTGCCACCGGTACCCGTAAGTTATATCGAGACCCTGTCGCCCGTGTTTTAGGGGGGGTCTGTTCCGGCCTGTCGATTTATACCGATATGCCGTTATGGTTGATGAGGGCGATATTCGTGGTGTTCGCTTTCATCGGAGGTTTCTCGGTACTTGTCTATGTTATTTTGTGGATAGTGGTACCTGAAGCCAGGACTGCCTCCCAAAAGATTGAAATGGAGGGCCGGCCGGTCAACATCGAAAATATAAAGGACTTTGTAAAACAAGAGTTTGAAACTGTTAAAAAGAGAATGAACCTATAACCGCCGACAATACAGAAGAATAAACCGGGAGATCATTTGGATTCAATCCATCTGGAAGTGCGGTTTCTTCCTTACAGTTTGTATGGAAAACATGGGCATCCGCTGAATCCAACCAATCCGGGATCTTCCATGCGGTTCGAAGAAGAGAAAACCGAAACATCAACAGGAAACCAAAAATATAACTGTAAAGCTACTTTTAGATAAAAATAAGGTTAGGATTTATGAGGGTACATTTTATAGCAATAGGAGGGGCGGTAATGCACAATCTCGCTATCGCTTTGAAACAAAAGGGATATTTGGTAACAGGGTCCGATGATGAGATTTTTGAGCCCTCTAGGTCCAGACTGGCCGAACATGGTATTCTGCCCGAGGAGTCGGGTTGGTTTCCCGAAAAAATAACGAAACAGATTGATACCGTGATATTGGGCATGCATGCCCGGGAGGATAATCCTGAACTGGTAATGGCAAGGAGAATGGGAGTCGACATAAAATCTTTCCCGGAGTATCTTTATGAACAGACAAAGGATAAAAAACGGATCATTGTTGCCGGTAGCCATGGTAAAACAACGGTTACCGCTATGATAATGCATGTTTTTAAGACCCTGGGAATGAAGTTCGATTATATGGTTGGATCACAGGTTGAGGGTTTCGACACCATGGTCAGGTTGTCCGGTGATTCTGAATTTGCCGTTTTTGAAGGCGATGAATACCTGACCTCGCCTATAGACAGGCGTCCAAAGTTCCATCTATACATGCCCGATATCGCGATTATCAACGGGATAGCATGGGACCATATGAACGTTTTCCCCTCCTTTGATAATTATGTGGATCAGTTCAGGATTTTTATTGAAAAGATTTTGGATGGGGGAACTTTGCTTTATTGTGATACTGATCCGGTTTTAAGGAAGTTGGTGATGGAATCAGGGAAAAACATTGTTAAAATTCCCTATTCTGCCCATCCGTTTACCCAAAGCGAAGAGGGGATTTTCCTTGAAGCATATGGAGAAAAGTTCCCTATAAAAGTATTTGGCGAACATAATATGCAGAATATCTCGGCGGCAATGGGTGTCTGTAAAGCTGTTGGCATAAAGGAGAACAATTTTTATGACGCTATTGGAACTTTTACGGGTACGGCCAAAAGATTACAAAAAATTGCCGAAACCGGAAACGGCATCGCCTTCCTGGATTTTGCCCATTCACCTTCAAAAGTTGAAGCCACTGTTGAGGCGGTAGCAGCCAGATACCCGCAAAGCGAAATAATCGTTTGTCTCGAATTACATACATATTCCAGTCTGAATCCTTCATTTCTGCCCCAGTATTTCGGAACGATGAAAAAGGCCGATTTTTCTTATGTATATTACAGTAAACAGGCCCTGGAATTGAAAAAACTGCCTCCGATTTCAAAAAGTGATGTAAAAAAGGGATTTGGTGACGATAATATTGGCGTTTTTGATGATGCGCGGCAAATGTTTGATGAGATTAAATCAAGGAGTTTCAAGAAACCTGTTTTTTTGTTCATGAGTTCAGGTTCTTTTGATGGTCATGATATGGTTAAACTGGCCCGGGAACTGTTAAGGTGAACTGCAGGTCTGTTTAATTTTAAGGCCGACGAGTAATATATTTATAGCCTATATTTTGATTATCAGTAGGATATTGAACAACGTCCATCAATAAACAGGGAATAGCCGAGGTTAGTTTTTTATTTGAAAATATTTTGTATAACGAAAAAAAGCTGTTTACTTTGCGGACTCGTTTGAGAGTTCTTTTTATGGTCCATTCGTCTAGTGGTTAGGACGTCAGGTTTTCATCCTGGTAACAGGGGTTCGATTCCCCTATGGACTACAAATTTTGGAAGATAATTTATTTATTATGGCAAACCATAAATCATCAGAAAAAAGGATCAGGCAGACAGAGGCCAGAACCAAAAGTAACAGGTACTACGCTAAAACAATGCGCAATGCGTTGAAGAGACTGCGTTTAACTACCGATAAGAAAGAGGCTTTGGAAATGGCTCCCAAGATGGACTCTATGTTGGACAAACTTGCCAAGAGGAATATTATACACAAAAACAAGGCGGCAAACCTCAAATCGTCCGTTCAGAAGCACATTAACAGTCTGAACTGATCAAAAAAAGGTATTTTTTTACTGCAGGGTTACCCGTTCAGGGCAACCCTTTTTTTGTTTTTAAAAACTTTCTTTTTGCTTTTATTTTTCGAACCGGTTGGTTATCTTGCCAACGGAATAAATTTTTCGTTGAAATGAGTCTTAAAATAAAAGATTGGGCAAAAGAGGACAGACCGAGAGAAAAACTTGTCGCCAAGGGGCCTTCGGCTTTAAGTGACGCCGAACTACTGGCAATTTTGATATCAACAGGAACCAAGGAAAAGTCGGCCGTGGATCTTGGGCGCGAGCTGTTGAAGCAGGCTGACAACAACCTGGATACTCTCGGAAAGCTTGAACTTTCCGATATCAGGAAAGTGGCCGGTATAGGAGAAGCCAAAGCGGTAACAATAGCGGCGGCACTTGAACTGGGTAGGCGAAGGAAGATGGCAACTCCCCCGACGAGAGCGCAAGTCAGGAGTTCAAGAGACGCTGCCGATATTTTTCAACCTTTATTGGCCGATCTCAAGCATGAGGAGTTTTGGTTGCTGTTTCTGAGTCGTTCCAACAAAGAGATAAGCAGGATGAAACTGAGCCAGGGAGGGATAAGTGGGACTGTAATAGATGTCAGGATTATAATGAAAAAAGCTGTTGAATGTTTAGCTTCGGGATTAATCCTTTGTCATAACCATCCATCAGGAAACACTTCCCCAAGTGAAGCAGATATCCAACTGACACGTAAAATCAGGGATGCGGGGAAACTTATGGACGTGAACCTTCTGGATCATATAATAATTTGTGGCAACGATTATTACAGTTTCGCCGATAATGGAGAACTTTAATTGGAACGACCAAATAGTTGGGAGTCATCAACTTTTTTGACAAGACCTTTATCCGGGCAATTTTCAGCCATTATCCTGATGCTCTTTTTCAACACAGGATGTACCAGTTCAGGGGCTATATCGGCAAGAGGTTTCAAAACAAACATCCTCTCCCCTATATGAGGATGGGGGATGGTCAGGTTTGGGCTGTTTACGACAGATTCGTTGAAAAACAGAATATCCAGGTCAATTGGCCGGTTTTGATAAACAATGGACTCTCTTTGGCGGCCAAGAGATCTTTCAATACTTTGAAGCGCATCCAGAAGATCATCCGGATTTAGCGCGGTGTCAATTAAAACGACAAGATTCAGAAAGTGGTTTTTGGATTCAAACCCCCATGGCTCTGTTTCGTATGTGGGAGATTGGACAATAATTTGACCCACCGAACCATTGATATTGGCCAAAGCCATTTCAATGTTTAGTTCCCTATTGCCAATATTTGAACCTATACCGATAAAAACCTTGTTCATCAATCAATATTTTTTTGCCCGGGGATATTTTTGCTCCCATAAAGTTGCGCGATAATAGTAAAATGATCACGGTTATTTTCATTCAACAAACTTAAATTAAATAGTCATTTGTAATCCATTTTTTATACTTTTAACTCGGAATAAATAGGCAGATAATTAATAACGTAACCATTATAGTTTTATAAATAGAATTTCAAATAAGCGTTTAAAATATAGGCAAATGAAAAAATTTCTTATTTATACTTTAGCTACCGTTACCGGTATAATATTGGCATCACTGCTCTTTTTTTTCGTGATTTTGGGTTCGCTTAGCGTTATGATAGCATCGGGAGACAAAGGTGTCACGGTAAAAAACAACACCATTCTGGTGATAAACACATCTACTGTTATAACTGATAAGACAAGTAATGACCCACTTGCCGGATTTAATTTTATGAATCTCTCGTTTACCCCGGCTTTGGGATTGAACGATATTTTGAGAAGTCTTGAAATAGCCGCCAATGATCCAAAAATTGAGGGTATACTTATAGATATCGGTTTATCGCCAAATGGATGGGCAACAACCCGGGAGGTTAGGGAAGCTTTGCACAGGTTCAAGAGTGAAAGCGGAAAATTTATAATAGCCTATTCCAATAAAGTTGTGGATCAAAAAAGTTATTATCTCTCCTCTATAGCCGACAAGATATATATAAACCCAATGACCAATCTTGAGTTTAAGGGCATAAGCGGACAGGTTATGTTTTACAAAAACGCTTTGGACAGGCTTGGAGTTGAGGTACAGGTACTCCGTCACGGTAAATTTAAAGGTGCGGTTGAGCCTTATATGCTTGAAAGCATGAGCGAAGAAAACAGGGCACAGATTGAGGAGTATACCGGTTCAATATGGAATTCCGTTCTCGAGGACATTTCCGCTTCCAGGGCTATTCCCGTAGCGGACCTACGGTATTTCGCGGATAATCTGGTGGCATATCAGGCCGAGGGAGCACTTGGGAACATGCTTGTAGACAGTCTGATATATAGAGATGAACTGGAAACAATCTTAAAAGATAAGGTTGAAATTGATCAATCCAAAAAACTGTCGACAATTGAATTTACCGATTATAATAAATCAGTGGCCAACATAAAGAAAGGTTCAGCAAAAGATAAAATTGCTGTGATTTACGCGGAGGGAGATATTGTGTCGAGCGATTATGGACAGAATATTGAAGGGGAACGTTATGCGAAACTTATTGAAAAGGAGAGAGTTGACACTACAGTAAAAGCAATAGTATTGCGGGTTAATTCTCCGGGTGGAGAGGCAATCTCCGCGGATATTATCTGGCGAGAGGTAGAGCTGGCATCCCGTGTAAAGCCGGTAGTTGTATCTATGGGCGACTATGCCGCATCAGGCGGATATTATATTTCAGCGGCGGCGACAAAAATATATGCCCAACCGGTTACCATTACCGGATCAATAGGAGTGTTCGGATTGGTGCCAAATGCCGAGTCGCTCTTGAAAAAGAGGCTGGGAATAAATGTTGAAACGGTAAATACCAACCGAAGCTCGGATTTCCCGACTCTCTTCAAACCTATGACCCCATTCGAGACAGAAGTGATGCAACAAAGCATAGAGAATGTATATGATAATTTTATTGATAGGGTTTCCAGTGGAAGATCAATGAGTTATGAAGAGGTTGATAATGTTGGACAAGGAAGGGTTTGGAGCGGCATTGATGCGAAAAGGATAGGTCTTGTTGATGAAATTGGGGGATTAAACGATGCGATTATCTCAGCCGCTTCATTAGTCGGATTGACGGAATACTCTATCAAGGAATTGCCGGAAAAAGAGGACGTTTATTTACGATTAATGAAACAACTTGGAAGCGAAGTACGTTTAAACATTGTGAGAAAGGAGTTAGGCGTCTCGTATAGGTTATATAACGAGTTCATAGGGTTGAAACATTATAGTGGAGTACAATTAAGGATGCCCTACTTTATTGAATTATAGGAACAGATGGACAATAGAAGTATATTATTATACCCGTTTTCACTTATATATAATGTTGTTACCTCTGTCAGGAATTTTTTGTACGATAAGGGAGTTTTCAAGACGGTTCAATACGGAATTCCCGTAATATGCGTGGGCAATATTACAGTCGGGGGCACGGGAAAAACGCCGCATACCGAGTATATTGTCCGATTGCTTAAAAAAGAGTATAGGGTCGCGGTTCTGAGCAGGGGCTATAAGAGGAAAAGCAAAGGATTCCGGTTTGCCTCAAAAAACTCTACCGTAGATGAAATTGGGGACGAACCGTTACAGATTTTCAGAAGATTTCCGGATATTGCCGTGGTGACCGATAGTAACAGGAACAGAGGGATAGAGACCATATTGAAAAAAAGACCAGATACCGATGTGATAATTATGGACGACGGTTTTCAACACAGAAGCGTTACCCCGGGATTGTCAATAGTGCTATGTGACCATGGCAGGCCGGTATACGAAGACCATCTCCTGCCTTACGGCAATTTAAGGGAGACAAGGAAGAGCCTTGGAAGAGCCGACCTTATAGTTGTAACAAAAACACCTGCCGGTTTTTCTTTGGATTCTGATGGTGCCTTTTACAAAGGGCTGAGAAAGTATTATTCAGGTGATGTGGTTTTTACCTCCATTGATTACAAAGAATTTGTTCCGGTATTTCCAAAAAGTTCTTACAATATGGCTCCGGTTCTTAAACAAAACGATGAAGACACTGGAATAGTACTGATAACAGGAATTGCCAATCCCAAACCGTTGATAGACCATCTCGGCGCGATCTTTAAAGAGGTTGTTCATCTCGAGTTTCCGGATCACCATAGATTCAGCGCGAACAATATCAAATCAATCAGTGACGCATTCGATAAGTTGAACACAATAAGGAAGTTTATCGTTACCACTGAAAAGGATGCTGTCAGACTTAGGGAGTTTTCGGAAATAACCCGACCCATCCAACCTTTTGTTTATTACTTAAGATTGGAAATAGGCTTTTTGGAAGGAAATAAGGAAATATTTGATAAAATCATCTTCGACTATGTTGGAAAAAATCAAAAAAACAGTTGAATTCCTGAATTCGAAAGGAATTGTCGATCCCGTTGCGGGCATTGTTCTCGGTACCGGACTGGGAGGTCTGGCAACAAAAATTGAGAACATAATAGAGATAAAATATAAGGATATTCCCAATTTCCCGGTATCAACAGTTGCCGGACACGAAGGCAAGCTTATCTTCGGAGATTTTGGACGTAAAAAAGTTGTGGCCATGAAAGGCCGTTTTCACTATTACGAAGGTTATGATTCAGATAAAGTAGTATTTCCGATAAGAGTGCTTAAATATTTGGGAATAAAATCTTTATTTTTATCTAACGCAGCCGGAGGTGTAAATCCCAATTTCAATATAGGTGATATAATGATTATTAATGATCACATTAACCTTCTTCCTAACCCATTGATTGGCCCGAATGATGACCGTATAGGACCCCGTTTCCCCGATATGAGCGAGGCATATGACAAATATCTGATAGGTCGGGCTCTGTTGATAGCCCAGGAAAACAAGATCAAGGTGCGACAAGGAGTATACCTTTCAACCAGTGGCCCTACATTTGAAACGCCCGCCGAATACAAATATTTCAGATCTATAGGTGCTGATGCCGTTGGCATGTCAACTACCCAGGAGGTAATAGTCGCCCGTCATGTTGGATTGCCCGTTTTTGCCGTTAGTATCATAACTGACCTTGGGGTTGAGGGGAAGATTAAATACGTGACACATGAGTTGGTTATGAGGGAAGCGGAGAAATCGGAATCAAATATGACCACCATAATGACGGGAATGATAGGGTTAATGTGATTTATTAATGGGCTTCCAGCCAGTTTTTGCCCGAACCCGATTCAACAATCAACGGTACGGATAATTTAGCGGCGTTTGACATCTCGTAAACTACCAACTCGTTTATCTCTTCCATTTCTGAAAATGGAACCTCAAAAATCAACTCATCATGTACCTGGAGTATCATATTTGTATGGAATTTCCCGGATTTAAGCCTGTTATGGATATTGATCATAGCAATCTTTATGATATCGGCCGCTGATCCCTGAATAGGGGCGTTGATCGCGTTTCTTTCGGCATTTCCCCTGATCGTTTGGTTTCTCGAAGCAATACCCCGCAACTCTCTTTTTCTGCCGAAAATTGTTGTTACATATCCATTTTTCCTGGCAATGGCTATACTTTCATCCATATAATTTTTAACACCGGGATAGTTGTTGAAATAACCTTCGATCAATTCTTTGGCCTCAGTTCGGCTAATTCCCAGACGTTCCGATAAACCAAATGCGGAGATACCATAGATAATTCCAAAGTTAGCGGTTTTGGCTTTATCCCTCATTTCGCGGGTTACCTCTTCAACCGGGACTCCGAATATTTTTGAAGCTGTCGCTGAATGAATGTCATGTCCCGAGTGGAAATCGGCAATCATATTGGAATCTTTGCTAAGATGCGCCATCAGCCGGAGTTCAACCTGGGAATAGTCGGCCGACAGAAAAAGGGATCCCTCTTGTGGCACAAAAGCTTTTCGGATAAAACGGCCTCTCTCCTCCCTTATAGGAATGTTTTGCAGGTTGGGATTGTTTGAACTGAGGCGTCCCGTTGCGGTAACTGCCTGGTTGAAAGAGGTGTGAATCCTGCCTGTTCGTGGGTTGATAAGTGCCGGAAGAGCATCAACGTAAGTGGATAACAATTTTCTCAAACTTCTGTAATCCAAGACTTTGTCAATAATCGGACTTTTATGTTTGAGTCGTTGCAGTGTCTCCTCATTTGTAACGAATTGCTTTGTTTTGGTGGTTTTAGCTTTTTCGTCGAGTTTCATCCTTACAAACAGAATTTCCCCCAGTTGCTTAGGAGAAGAGATATTGAACTCCACCCCTGCGATCTGATAAATCTCCTGTTCCAAAGTGATTATATCTTTTCTCATATCTTCGGCAACTGTTTTAAGACTCTCTTTATCAAGTATAACTCCTGTTCGTTCCATTGATGCCAACACTTCAACCAACGGCATTTCAATATTATTGAACAGGGAAAGGAGATTTTCATTTTCAAGTCGCGGCGCGAATACTTTTTTAAGCTGAAGGGTGATATCGGAGTCCTCAACGGCATATTCGGTTAATTTATCCAGCGGAACCTCCCTCATGTTCTTTTGGTTTCCCCTTTTTTCGCCTATCAGGGATTCTATACGCACAGGGGAGTAATTAAGGTAATTTTCCGCCAGTGCGTTCATGTTGTGTCTGCTATCGGGTTCCAGCAAATAATGCGCGATCATAGTGTCAAACAGGGGAGCTTTTATTTCGATTCCGTAGTTCGCCAACACCTGCATGTCAAACTTAATGTTTTGCCCGACCTTAAGAATATTATCGTTTTCAAAAAGGGGTCGCATTATTTCAAGCTTTTCAAGGGCATCATCATCTGATCCGGAAAAATGAACAAGATAGCCGCCCCCTTTTTCCCATGAAAGGGAAATCGCCACGATAGCCGCTTCCAATGGATCTATATCAGTGGTTTCGGTATCAATACATATCTCTTTTTGTGACAAGGCAATATCAACAACACGTTTCAAATTATCCCTGTCGGTAACCAGTATATAATTGTGGTCAGTTTCGTCTATTGTTAAAAACGACGAAACCGGGAAAAGTCCCGCATCACCGGTATCGAACAGGGTAGGTTGTTGGTTGACAACCTGGCTTAAAGGGGTCTTCTCAACCATCTGTGTTGGGATATTCGGGGCAGAAACTGCCCTGGAAGATATCTTGGCGGCGAATGTCTTGAATTCAAGTTCTTCATACAAAAGATAAAGAGCGTTATAGTCGGGGTCACCTATTTGAAGCTGCTTCTCGTCAAGTTCAATAGGCACATCCAGTCTAATAGTGGCCAATTCTTTCGACAACAATATTTTATCGCTGTTATCTTTGATGGTATCCTTCAGTTTGCCGTTAAGCTTGCCACTGTTGGCAATGACATTTTCCGCCGATCCATATTCAGATATCAACTTACTGGCAGTTTTTGGTCCAACCCCCGGGGCGCCCGGTATATTGTCGGAACTGTCGCCCATCAAAGCCAGAAGATCGATAACCTGCGATGGACTTGAAACGGAAAATTCCCTTAGAATGTCGTTGACACCCCAAAGTATGGAATCATTTCCGCCGCGGGAGGGTTTTAGCATGAATACATTCTCGCTCACCAATTGAGCGTAATCTTTGTCGGGTGTCATCATGTAGGTCTCAAAACCACTTTCAGAGGCCTTTTTCTGCAAAGTCCCGATAACATCGTCCGCTTCGAAACCGGGACATTCAATAATAGGGATCCTATAAGCCTTCAACAGCCGCTTAATATAGGGCACCGCCACAATAATATCTTCGGGTGTCGCTGACCGATTAGCCTTGTACTCACTGTAAATCTCGTGTCTGAAGGTTGGGGACGGAGTATCAAAAGCTACCGCGATGTGTGTAGGGTTCTGTTTGTTGAGTACCTCTTCCAAGGTAAGCAAAAAACCGAAAACCGCGGAGGTGTTCAATCCTTTGGAAGTGACTCTCGGGTTTTTTATAAAGGCATAGTATGATCTGAATATCAGTGCATAGGCATCAAGTAAAAACAATCTTTTCGGTTTACTCATTATCTTTTATATTTTCTTTTGTTATCTGGGCAAGAGTTGCCGCAAAACTAAATTAGTTGTTGTCATTGGCGAACCACTCCGCGAACATGTTGGCGGTTTCATGGAGGCGTAAGCTGTGGAGCCTGACCCCATCCGGAAATTTACCCGTTAACCTTCCGGCGAAATCTGTTACAAGATTTTCACATGTAGGTTGATAGTCAACCAAATTTATATTCTCGAACATTTCGAGAAGTGAATTTAGTTTGTCTTTTTCATACTCTTTGCTCAAAACCACTGAATGGTCGAATATTGAAATGATTTCCCTGTTGACTATTCTCTTCATCTCGGCGAAATCTATTACCATTCCGTTTTTTGGGCTGGTTGTGTCATCTGCCGGAATACCCGTCAATGTAACCAAAAGTTTGTATGAATGGCCATGAATATTTCTGCAAGGCCCGTCATAATTGCCCAGAACATGTGCCATTTCAAATGAAAACTCCCTTGTAACCCTGATAGTTGTAGCCATTATTCTTTAGTTATTGGTTCCCTTCAAAGTTACACATTCTCCTTGAACATTGGATATATGATAAATGTGTACTATCGTAAATAATTGTGATAATTAACATTTACTTGTAATCATAATACATATCTTTGGCGCCAATTTATTTTTTATGGACCATAAAGAGAGTATCCTGACGTTTCCCTCTTTGTACAGGGAAACAGTATCGAAATACGGGAACAATAACGCTTACGCCTTTGTAGGCGGGAAACCTATCGATTTTAATGAGGCTTATCGGAGAATAAACGCGATCTCCGCTCTACTTGGCAAGGCGGGAATAGAGAAAGGAGATAGGGTGGCTCTATTGAGCGCCAATATGCCAAATTGGGCGATTGCATACTTCGGGATCACCTTTATGGGCGCAGTGGTTGTTCCACTTTTACCTGACTTTTCACCGAACGAAGTGTCAAATATTTTGGTCCACTCCGAAGCGAAGGGGATTTTTATCTCATCTCAACTGATACCAAAACTGGATAGAAAATGTTCGGATAAGTTACAGACGGCTATTATTACGGACGACTTTTCGGTCTATTTTTCCAATGATGAATCCTTGAAGTATGACCCAACGGATGTTCCATCTTCAGAATATGCCGTTGATGAAGAGGATATAGCGTCTATTGTTTACACTTCGGGCACTACCGGACGTTCAAAGGGGGTAATGCTGACACATAAGAATATTTGTTATAACGCCCTTAAAGGACGGAAGATTCAATAGGTTGATGGAAATGACACCTTTTTATCGCTCCTTCCATTGTCGCATACTTATGAGAACACTCTTGGACTTATTCTTCCCATGATAGGGGCCTCATGCGTATATTATTTGCGCAAGCCACCAACTCCCTCGGTATTAATGCCAGCATTGAAAGAGGTAAGGCCAACAACGGTATTGTCGGTTCCATTGATCGCCGAAAAGATTTATTTTGGGAAAATAATGAAGACTTTCAATAAAAATCTGGCAATAAGAACCATATACAAGATTCCCTTTTTTAGAAAACGTTTGAACAAAGTAGCCGGGAAAAAACTTTTGGAGACCTTTGGAGGCAATCTTAGGTTTTTTGGAGTAGGAGGAGCGAAACTTAATACAACAATAGAAAGATTCTTCAAAGAGGCCGGGTTTCCTCACGCCATAGGTTATGGCTTGACCGAGACTTCACCTTTGATTGCCGGAACAAGTCCCTATAAGACAGTTATAGATTCTACCGGTCCGGCGATTGAGGGGCTTCAGATAAAGATAAACGAACCCGACAGTAATGGAGAGGGGGAGATATGGGTTAAGGGTCCTTCCGTGATGAAGGGATACTACAAGGAGCCGGAGATGACGGCAGAGGTTATGACAGCAGATGGTTGGTTCAAAACCGGCGATCTGGGGGTTCTCGATTCCAAAAGCAATCTTTTTATTAAAGGGAGGCTTAAAAATATGATTGTCGGATCAAGTGGGGAGAATATCTATCCAGAAGAGATAGAATCTATTATTAATAACTTCAAGTTTGTTGTTGAGTCTCTGGTTGTTCAGAAAAAAGGCAAATTGGTCGCCATGGTACATATCAATATGGAAGAGTTTGAAAACAGATATGCCCACTTAAAAGGTATCGCTGAGAGATTAGAGGAAAAAAAGATCGAACTTCTCAATGAATTGAAGGAGTATGTCAATCACAACGTCAGCAAATATTGCAGGATAAATCAGGTTGTGCTACAGTCCTTCCCTTTCCAGAAAACAGCGACCCAAAAAATCAAGAGGTTTCTATACAGCAACTGAGTAAAGGTAATAGATTTTTTCTTCTCCGTAATGTGTCGGAAGGATGGGTGGATGATATTTCTGAAGGCATTATAATGTTTCTGTTCCCACAATTCAAAATAGGTGTTGTTCAATTAATTGTGGGGATATCAAAAAATAAGGTGCTTTTTTATGGGTCATTACTATAAAATCTTATTTTCGCGCATAACTAGAATTGAACGGTCATGACAAAACTTTATGAAAAACTCGTTAAATCATGTCCTTCCGGTACGGAGGTAAAAAGGAGCACTCCCAAGATAATTGACTCTCTACCCAAGACATATGGGAAACATTTACTAATGAATATTCTGAACTGTGTCGACCTCACTACATTAAACCCAACCGACACAAAAACCAAGATATTGCAGCTTACCGGAAAAGTCAACAGTTTTCAGGTAAGGTATTCAAATATTCCCAATGTCGCCGGAATTTGCGTATTTCCAAATTATGCGACAATTGTAAAGGATCGTCTTACCGCGAAGAATGTCAAAATTGTTTCCGTTGCGGGATCTTTTCCTACCTCCCAGACATTTCGGAACCTAAGGGTGGCGGAGAGTAAAATGGCTGTTGATGCGGGCGCGGAAGAGATAGATGTTATGATCAATCTTGGAG